>BNTS01000001.1 GCA_025996775.1 Bacteroidia bacterium
CAGTCGGTTTTTGCATCGCAGTCGCAGTAGAGGCATCCGCTCGACGGGAGGGGATGGTTGTCCATTGTTAACCGTTCTTTCTCGGTATCTGTAAAGCGGTTGTAGGTGGAATTGAAGGGGGCGGGGGGCAGTTGTTCTACCAGGCGATGGCCTTCGAGGACTAAGCGGGCGGGTTGCTTTATCTTTGGCTGGGGAATGATGATGGTATCGTATTCTTCAGGCGAGGGAGCTTCCGAGGTATGTTTGAGATGGATACCCATTCGTTTGAGGACTTCTATCTCTAATGCTATAATCTCGGATGGGACTTGTTCAGCCTGTACGTAAGGCGTGAGGATGCTGTCGCCCTTCTCCCATATTGTGACGTCATAGCCTTGTCTGCATAAATGGTAAGCAGCAGAGAGAGAAGCAGGGTCTGAACCTGTGACGGCTGCCTTCTTGCCATTGGATGCAGGAGGAAATATCTTATCCAAATCGGTAGTGGCTACCAGCTTCTTCTTTATTTCACGGATGGGGACGGAAGCTTTTACGTCGCCTTTACGGCATATCTTCTCGCAAGGGGCATTACAGATATAGCAGAGGGTAGCCGGAATGACAAGGGTATCGCGAAGAAGGGTAAGAGCTTCTTTTATCTTGCCCTGGTCGTAGAGGCGGTTCATGGCGGCTACATCCATATTACCAGGACAGGCTGTCTTACAAGGGGCTTCGCAGTCGGCGCGGTGGTCGCTTAGCAGCAGTTCAAGGGAAAGGGTGCGGGATTTGAGGACCTCCCGACTCACGGTATCTATCTGCATTCCTTCGACGGGGAGGGTGGTACAGGAAGGGATGATTTGCCCGTTCGCTACATTCCGTACGGCACAAATCATACACGATGATTTATGCTTTGCCTCCTTGCTGTAACACAAGGAGGGGATGTTGTAGCCTTCCCGTCGGGCTGCCTCCAAGAGGGTTTCACCGGGAAGCGTCTCTATCTCTTTATTATTGATTTGTATTTTCATATAGGGATACCTTTTGGATGGCTTCGAAATGACATTCATCTGCACATAATCCGCAGAGAACGCACGTCTCAATATTTATTATATGTATTTCGTAAGGCGTATAGGGGATGGCCTCAACCGGACAGGCTTTGGCGCATTTGGTACAGCCAATGCACTTTGATGTTACTTCGTACTTAATCATATCCTTGCAGGTTCCCGTCGAGCAGATACCCCTTACATGCTCCTCATACTCGTGGCGGAAGTACTTTAAGGTAGTCAGTACCGGATTTGGGGCTGTCTTTCCTAATCCGCAGAAGGAGGTGTTTTTGATGTGCAAGGCCAGTTCTTCCAACAGGTCTATATCCGCCATCGTGCCTTTACCACTGCATATCTTGTTCAACAGGTCGAGCATCCGGCGGGTACCTACGCGACAGGAGGTACATTTGCCACAGGACTGGTCGCAAGTGAAACTAAGGAAGTAACGCGCCACATCCACCATGCAATTGCTCTCGCTCAAGACAACCAATCCACCGGAACCCATCATGGCTCCCAATTGGTTGAGGGCGTCGAAGTCCACTTGTATATCGCAAAGCCCGGCTGGGATACATCCTCCCGACGGACCGCCTATCTGAACGGCTTTGAGTTTTTGTCCCCCTTCTACCCCACCGCCAATATCCTGAATGATTTGGTTGAGGGTAATGCCCATCGGCACTTCGATCAGTCCGCCCCGGTTAATCTTTCCGGCAAGGGCAAATACCTTTGTTCCTTTACTCTTTTCCGTTCCCACCTCGGCATAATGCGCTGCTCCGTGCTTCACGATGTAGGAGATTTGGCTGAGTGTTTCTACATTATTTACCAGGGTAGGCAAGCCATGTAATCCGCTGATAGCCGGATAGGGAGGACGTTGCTTGGGGAATCCCCGTTCTCCCTCAATAGAGGCGATGAGAGCCGTCTCTTCTCCACAGACAAAGGCGCCAGCTCCTTCAAAGACAGATATATCAAAAGAGAAATTGCTTCCGGCAATATCTTCTCCGATAAAGCCCTTCTCACGAGCTAAGTCAATAGCCGTCTTGATACGGGTAACGGCCAAGGGGTATTCGGCACGGATATAGAAAATACCCTTATCGGCTCCTGCAGCGTAAGCTGCAATCAGCATCCCCTCGATAATCCGGAAGGGATAAGACTCCAGCATCATTCGATCCATAAAGGCGCCGGGGTCTCCCTCATCGCCATTGCATATCATATATTTATGAGGACCGGGGGAAGAAGAAACAATCTCCCACTTCTTACCGGTAGGGAAACCTGCACCTCCACGTCCGCGAAGACCGCTTTGCAGTACAGTCGCTATAATGCCTTTAGGATTCTGATTATGTAGAGCATCCTTCAGAGCCTCGAAGCCACCTTGGGCACAGTACTCTTCTATGTTAAGAGGGGTCAGAACGCCGTAACCCTCGGTGGAGATATGCTTTTGATTGTAGAGGAAGTTATTGATGATGCCGGTACGTTCGCTCTCCGGCTTCCAAACCACATTATCCCAAGTGAGGTCGGTATGGAAGGTATCGATTTGCCCCAGTATGGAATTTCTCAACCGCTTGAGGTATCCGGCAGGTTTGAAATGATGATGCAGGATTTCCTTTATCTCAATAGCCTTTACATTGGGATAGCGGGTGATGGAGCCGTCAGGGCTTACCACATCAATCAAAGGAACTTTGTTGCAAACACCCACACATCCAACAGGTTTAATCGTTACTTCTATGCCTAATTGAGAGGAAGCGATCTTTAACTCACGATAGATATCAGCCGAGCCGCTGGCCATACAACAGGAACCCATGCCGAGGCGCACCTCTCCGGCTACCTGAAGCTTGGCTTGCTTCCCTTCTTCCTTCTGCTTGCTTTCCTGAAGTTCGAGGAAGTCGGTAATCACTTCATCCACCCTGCCCGGCATCACATGCCCGTATATCTTCTCATCTATCTGAACAACGGGAGCCAGCGTACAACATCCCAAGCAGGCAATTTTCTCCACTGAAAAAAAGCGGTCTTTAGTAGTACTCCCTCCTTCTTCAATTCCCAGTTCGCGGATGAAAGCATCATACACATTACTTGCCCCCTTCACATGGCAGGCCGTACCGGTACATACCTTAATCAGATATTTACCCAGCGGGATATGCCGAAACTGAGAATAGAAAGTAGAGACACTGACAAGTTGCGCCCGGTCGATATCGGTACGTTCATACACCCGCTCAAGCGCCTCATGCGGCAAGTAGCTAAACTCGGCCTGCAAAGCTTGTAGCAAGGGAATAATCGTATCCCGCCCCTTCCCTATGCGGTCAATAATAGCATCCGTCCGCTCAATCATCAACTGAGTGGTTTCATTCGGGGTATGTGTACAGTTACAAGTCATAAATGCAGTTTATAGTGTAGGTATAATTTTTCATATTGACAAATTGTTTTATGACTTTTTCTCGGATACGCAGTAGAGGCTGCTTTCGGTTCTCACTACTATCTTGCCGTCGGTGAAGGCAGGGGTGGCGAAGGTTCGTTGGCCTGTCTCGAAAGAGTGTAGAAGCTGGAAATCTTCGTTGGTGGAGTAGATGAACATCTGGCCATCGTTGCTGAAAAGGTATAGCTTGCCTTCGGTTATGACGGGGGAGGAATAGAACTCGGTGTTTAGTTCGTGGGAATGCTTTAGCTCGCCGGTCTTGGCGTCATAGCAGGCAAGGACGCCGTAGCTGGTGGCTAAGTAGACGTTGTCTTTGGTGGCTACGGGGGAGGATACCTCGGGGAGGTAGTCGTCGGCCTTCCAGAGTTGCTTGCCTGTAGTAGCGTCAATGGCTATCAGGGCGGCGTATTCGCTGGCTCCGAAGACACGGCCTGCCGCGCTGCAGGGACTGGCGCCTACTTCACCATTCATGCCGTCTACCCGCCAGAGCTGTTCGCCGTTGTTGGGATTATAGCCGGTAATACCGGGGTTGCCCATCAGGACTAACTGAGGCTGGTTGTTTATGTAGGCTATAATGGGAGAACTCCAGGTTATTTTATCGGTTCGGGTTTTGGTCCACCGCTCGGCTCCGGTAGCCATATCGAAGGCAAGGATGCGGGGGGTATTGCTATTGTCGTATTGCACGATAACTGTATTACCGAAAGCCAACAGGGAAGAGGCATATCCGTAGTGGTTCTGGGGGACACCGAGGTTCTTAGCCCAGAGGCGTTTGCCGTTCATGTCAGCGCAAATGATATCACCTGTGGCGAAGATGGCACATACTTGTTGGCCGTTGGTGGCTACGGTGGAGGCAGCCAGCCCTGTATCGTTGGTTGTCTTGGGCATTTGAACCGGTGAGCCGGGAATATTGGAGGCAGCCAGCGTCCAAAGGCGTTTGCCGGTGCTGAGGTCGTAGCAGTATAGTTCGCGTGCCTGGTCGTCGGCTCCGGTGATGAATACTTTATTGCCGGTTATTACGGGGGAGTTGAAGCCGTGTTTAGGGACGTCGCTTTTCCAAGCGATGTTTTCACCGGAGGCTAAATCCCACTTTACAGGGATGCTGCGGGCGGGGGATACGGCGTTGGAGTTATTGCCGCGGAAGGCATTGGAGGTTACAGCGGCTGAGGAAGGGTCTGAGGAATTTAAAGAACTTAAGGATTCTAAAGAATCTAAGGATTCGGAGGAAACTGTACTATCGTCGGGGGATTCGTCGAGTTGGGTCTCATCGGAGGACGATTCGACCTCGGCTATCACCTCAGGCTTTTCATTATCCGGGGCACCACTGCTGAGGTGAGGGGAGCTTAGGAAAACGAATAGCAAGGCGGCGACTACTAAGCCTCCGGCTGCCCAGCCTATATACTTGCGGGCATTGGTTTTGATGAGCCAATCGTCTACAGGGTCGACCTGCTTACCGGGAAGTTGTTTATCTTCTGCAAAATAGAATCTAAGGGTGAGAACAAAAACTACCAACATGCCGATTAGGATATAGACGCCTAACTTTAGACGATCAAGGTTTACGAAGTAGGCGCTTCGAGCCAGTAAGTCTAACTGACGAATCTGCTCCTGTAGTTCAATATTGTTGGCATTCTCATCATTTATCTGTTTCAGGGTTTCGATGACTTCGGTTTGTAAAGGGTTGAATCCTCTTACTTGAAAATAATTTGTGATCAGCATTATAGAGAAGGTAATCATTCCTATGGCTGATACAATGGCTATGTTTCTTAATATTGACTTCCTCATGATATGATGTGATTTTGCGGACAATAACTAAAGCATCTGCCGCAGTTTACACAGGCGGCATCATCTATTTCATACGTTTTACGGGTGCGTTTGAGGGATAACCCGATAAGAGTAAACCCTATCACCAAACCTATCAGCGCCCCGGCTACGGCAGAGGCTGTCTTAAACTCGGCAAATATCTTTTCCACACGACCGGTTAATTCTTCCAAAGTTCCTCCTTGTGCATAAAATACTTCCACCTCCAAAGGCTGTACATCTTGCGGATTCTGTTCGTATTTCACAACCAAATCATATAGGTGAACGTTCTTATTGACACGGCTAAGTGAGCCACTCATTTGTTGCAGCAAAAAAGCGCCGGCCAATGCCATCAGGGGAAGTACTACCATGTATATAATGATACGCTTCACTCCCTGCACACGGCTTTCCTTCACCTTATTTTCATACGGCGGACGAATCGCATCCAGCGGACAGGCACGTTGGCAAAGATCACAATTGATACAGGTAGGCGTTATCTTTATCTTCCTGATAGATACGCGCGAAAAGAGACTGAGCAAAGCGCCATACGGACAAAGGAAGCGACAAAATGGCCTTCCGGTAAAGACAGCGGCAATGAGCAGAAGGGCGCCAACCGTAATCATCCCGATATCCCCTCCCAAACGGAAGATGCCGATAAAGGGGTCGAAGCGGCAAATAATAAAGCTGCTTCTCGTAACGGCAAAAAGAATGGCCAAGATAAGATATATCCAAGGAAGCATTTCCAACACTGCCGTAACAGACCTCGGCAACCGGTAGCTCTTGATATTCACTAATTCCTGAAGCGCCCCGAACGGACAAACCCCGGCACAAAACACCCTCCCAAACAACAATGTAAACAAAACAGGAAGCACAAAGAATAAAAGCACTACCAACGGCATGGCATACGAGGAATCGACCAAAGCCAAAGCAACATTCTGAATAGCCCCGATACTACAAACACATCCGGTACGAAAGAATCCAAAGTAAGCAACGGAAACAATCGACACCCAGAAAACAGGCTTCCGTTTCCGGCGCTTGATGACTGCCCAGGCCACGATACTCATCAGCAGCACAAGCATAACCAAATCAAACACTACCCAGGCCGTCTCGTTCGGTATCTGATACGAGAAGAAGGGATATTCGTAGCCCGATTCAAAATCCGGCTTGGGAAACCTGTTCTGCGCTATTATCATTCCTTCAATCATCTTTCAACATATAGGCCATAGCATAAGGAACCCGCCGGATAGCCCCGGAGGGACAAACGCGGGAAATCTTACACTCATTGCAGTTCGTACACAAATCCTGCTTCACTTGCAGGTAAAGAGAGCCATTACCGAAGGAGTTGCATCCTTTGGCGCATTTACCACAGCCATTACATATACTTTCTTCTATGGTATATTCAAAGTAAGGGTCTTCCACATAGGAACGTTTGATTGCTCCGGTGGGGCAGCGCATGTTTTCGGCTGCCGTATTGAGGTCTTTTACATTGGTGCGATAATAACCTCCGCATAGGTCACAATAACCACAGACACGGAGTGCATGAACGCACTTAACGGCAGAGATGGGGAGTACGCAATCAGTCTCACATCGTCCGCAAAATGTACACTTCTTAGGATCTATCTGCCAGAAATAGTCGGCTTCCTTATCAGCAAGCCGTTTCAGAGCCACGGCCGATACACCCAGCAGAGCCGTCCCGGCTACAGCAGTTCCACACATCCGCAAGAACTTCTTACGCGAAATAGGGTCGTTATTTTTTTTCTCCTCTTCCATCTTTTTAAGTCTTTTAGACTTTTAGTGGGCAATCGATACCGCATCCGCCACAGGCTCCGGCATGAGCAGCCAGCTCAGCGTTGTATTGGAATAGCGAAATCTTATCTTTTCCGGCGACAAACAGTTTATCCTTCCACACTTTCACATCGTAGGCTACATTCCCGCCTCCAAGGGATTTCCGGTCGAGCAGAATGGTGCGGAAAGAGCCGTCGCTTCCGTAGCAACTGATACGAGGGTCTCCCTTTTCGGAGGTGATAACTTCGCCATTAGGCATTCGGGAGATATAGACAGGGTTGCAACATCCTGTAAATAATCCCGGAGCAGTTCCCGCCTTGCCGAAGGAGCCGAGGTATTCGCCTTCGAGGTTATACATCTCTACCTGATGCCTTCCTGAGTTGGAACAGTAAAGCTTATTGCCAATATATTCTATCCCAAACGTAAGGCTGGGTATGATAAACTTATTGGGGCTTTCAATAAACTTCACGAAACGGCCTTCGTCGGTATATTGACAAATATTCTTATTGTCGGTATCCGTCACAAACACAAAGCCGGGAGTCAGGGTAAACGAGCAATAGTTAGATAATTCGCTACAAGCATCCCACACGCTGACCCGTTTGCCCTCATGGGTATAAACACTGATCTTTGCCGGATGCAGGAGGTAGATATGCCCGGCGTCGACAGCTATATCACGAACCGTCTCCTCCCCTATCGGGAACTGACGGCTAATCTTCAAATTACTCCGGCAAACCATCAGGTTCTTATCGGTAGCCACGAATAATTCATCCTCATACTGGGCAATGGCGCTGACGCCATCTTTTATCTGAAAAAAGGATTCCAGCTTATAAGGAGATATAACGGTATTCTCCTCCACTAATTTCAGGCTCTTACCTGAGGAACTTGACACCTTCCTGTTTCGGTCTATCAGCACGCCGGAAACTCCGGCCACTACTCCTCCGGCTACAATCGTACCGCATACGTGCAGGAATTTTTTACGTGATATCTCTTTCATCTTATCTTAGTTTATTTTAAGACATGATACATGTGTGGCGTCGCGAACGATCAGGCGACCATCGGCATACGCCATCGGGCCCCAAGCATCAGCTCCATCCATGATACGTTGTTTCTTCAGTAAGCTCATCCCCTTGTTTTGGATGGCATATACATAGAGCTCACCGTCTTCTTTGAAGACATACAAATAGTCGTTTATCACAATATAGGGACCAAGGCCGAAACGCTCGTCGGCTCCGGAAGACCATAACGGGTTGTGCAAGTCGGCGGGCGAGAAGGCTACTAACTTATCGCGCAGACTTCCGCCGTCTTTGGGCATGATACTTATAATCATATCCTTGTAGAGGATGGGCGTCTGTTGTTCGCTGGACAGCCCTTCGTTGGGTTTGTATTGATCTACAATGGAGACATTCCATCCTGCGCCTGCTCTGTCAACTTTCAGTAAAGCTCCGCCTGCTCCATAACCGGCTACCAGGAAGATAGCGTTGGAGGATAGTTGCAGAGGCGATGGAGCAACCACATTCGGCTGCCATTTCGTAACGTTCCATAGCAGGGCGCCCTTATCCGTTGTTTCGGCAGAGACGCCGCATACCCCTCCTACCCCGGCATATACGTATGTCTTCTTCCCGCCCAGCGTCATCGGCATTACAGAGGAGTGTGACATTTTGTAACCGAGTGTATTGGGGGTCTCCCAAAGCTTCTCTCCTGTTTGGCAATCTATTCCTGTCAGCAGAACTTCATCGCCGGCAGGGGCTATTATCAGCGTCCCCTCGTCTACACGCGGACATTGTCCGGCATACCAGAAGGGGATTTCGCTTTTGTATTCTTTCTGTAAGTCAAGTGACCATTTAAGGTCGCCGGTTGCAGGGTCACAACACATCATGTGTCCTTCCGGCCCCAGGGTAATAATATAAGTATCCGAAACAACGGGAGCTGTGCGCGAAAATCCATGATTGCGCTTCATTGGCACCCGGTACCAGCGCCGCCAGATTTCCTTGCCGCTCTCCAAGGAGAAGCAGCGAAGCATATCCGAACTCAGCCCTTCGTCATAATCCAGGAAGTAAACCAAGCCATTGTAAATAACGGGAGCCGCATGTCCCTCGCCCGTTTCCACACTCCATTCGATAGGATATTCTCCCTCGTCGGGCGTAATATTTTCAGATGCATGAACAATATTGGTAAAAAACTCTCCCCTGAAGCAAGTCCACTTACCCGTGAGCGAAGAAGTAACATCCTCATACCGCATAAAGAACTCCCCGATGCGAACATCATCTGCTGCACGAGCCATTCCCTCGGGACGGTTGTCCGCCCCCGGAGCCTGAAGGGCAAAATTCCTGTCCGGAGTATAGATATGCCAACCCACGATTATACCCGCATAGACTATAATCGTGGCTATTGTTACAATATTTACTTTCTTCCTTGCTTCCACTTATACTTTATAGGCCATCAGGGCATCGCCGTGGCGGACATATAGTATGCCTTTATGGATAACGGGATGTGCCCAATGTTGGTCGGTGCCGAGGGTGATGTTGAACTTGCTGATTAGATCGAACTTTTCGGGAGTTGGTTTTACCAGCGCCACCTCGCCTTTATCGCTGTAACAATAGAGCATGCCGTCGGCAAAGATTACATCACCTACGCCTAACTCGTTACTTTTGTATTTGGTTTCACCGGTCTTCCAGTCTACGCAGTACCAGAAGTGGTTTTTCTCGCCGGAGCCGTATACGTAGTCACCCACTTTTACGATGCCACCCATCTTGTTGTCGAGTTCGTTTGTCCATACCCACTCTACACTACGGCCACCGTTGGTGAGGCGCAACTGTTGGGTGCCTGTGCCTCCACCGGATGTGCTAAGAAGCAGTCCCTTTTCGTAAAGCGGTGTATTAGGGCTGATTCCGTAGGGATTCTTTTGTTCCACAACCCAAAGCATTTCACCTGATTGGGCATTAAAAGCAACAAGGCTACTATCTATTGCATTAACGACAATAGGAATTTCAAGGTCGCCTATGTATTGAGGAGAGCAGTAGGTAGTTGGCATAGCAACGCCGGTTGACGACCAGAGCAGTTCGCCGGTCAACTTATTCAGGGCTATGAAATTGTTTGTCTTTCCTCCGGGGGTGGCATAAATAACATCGCCTACAATCAGGGGAGATTCCGTCATGCCGAACTTGAGGTTCGTACCGTCGAACTCGTTTAAGAGGTCTTTCGTCCAAACCGGCGCCAAAGTTGCCTCATCCATGCAATATAACACACCCCGTCCACTGAAGATGTATAGCTTACCGTCGTTCACATTCACCGTTGAGCGGGTACCGTTGAAATTTGTGTTCCACTCAAAGCCATATTCTTTCTTTTGCAGCAGATTGCCTTGGAGATCGAAGATGTAGAGATTGCCGATACTGTCGGTCATGCCCGTGATGTAAATCTTATTGTTGGCGATGGCTACCGAGGTATGCCCTTCGCCGAGACCTTCAAAACTCCAAGCCAGTTCGGGACCTGCTTCAGGCCATTGCTTAAGCAGGCCTTTTTCGTTATACACACCGTCGCGGTTCTGTCCGCGCCATTGAGAGTTCTCTTGTTTGTTTCCTTCGCCATTATTACAACCGGTAACAACGAAAAGACATAAAACCAAAAATAAGGGTAGTATCTTTTTCATATATCAACTAATTTTATAAGCCATTAATGTATTTCCGTGGCGCACGTAAAGTATACCTTTATAGATAACCGGGTGCGCCCAATGCTGGTCGGTACCCAAGGTGATTTTGAAGCGGCTGACGATATCAAACTTCTCGGGTGTTGCCTTTGCCAAGGCGAAATCGCCCCGGTCGCTGTAGCAATAGAGCATACCGTCATCGGCAATCACACAGCCAATGCCCATCGCATTATCTTTATACTTAATCTCACCCGTCTTCCAGTCTACACAGAACCAGAAGCGGTTGTTGTCGCCTGAGCCGTATGCATAATCGCCCAACTTCACCATAGCGCCGATGCGCGAATCAAGTTGAGACGAGAACCAAACCTGCTCAACGCTGCGTCCGCCATTTGTAAGGCGAAGCATGGCGGAACCTTTACCGTATCCGCTGGTGCAAAGCAGCATATTATCCCCATAGACGGGGGTATTGGCATGTACGCTTGTCCGGTTCTCCTGCTCAAAAGCCCATAGTTTTTTACCTGTAGCAACATCAATTCCTACAACATGTTTGGCTGTCATGGTTACTATCTGAGGTACCTGTTGGTCACCGAGATAGATTGGCGAGCAATAAGCGGAAAGGTCTCCCGTCCCTGCTCCTTCGCTTACCCAGATAAGGGCGCCTGTCTTTTTGTTTAGAGCAACAATGTTGTGCGTCTTTCCTCCGGGGGTAATGATAAGCTTCTCGCCTACGATGAGCGGCGATTCGCAGATACCCCATTTTAGATTTTCGGAGTTGTATTCTTTCAGGAAGTTCTTTTTCCATACGATACTCAGGTCGCTCTCTTTGAAGCATACAATCTCGCCGCGACCTGATACGAGGTAGAGGTTACCATCGTTGGCTGTTACAGTACCACGGGTGCCGTTGTAGCTCTCGTCCCATTCAGCGCCGTATTCTTTTTTGTTCAGCAATTTGCCGTTCGTGTCAAATACATAAAGATACCCCTTTCCTGACGTCATGCCTGTCAGATATATCTTGCCCGATGAGATAGCTACGGACGAATGTCCTTCGCCCAGTCCGTCATAGTTCCAAAGCAATTGAGGGCCATCAGCAGGCCATGCTTTCAGTAATCCCGTCTCTGTGTATATTCCTGAGCGGTTGTTTCGCCATTGCAAAATATCTTGTGCCTGCAAGGTAAATGCGAAAGCAAAAAGTAAGCCTAAAAGAATTGTCTGTTTCATATTCGTAGTTGTTTGTAATGATATCATGGATTATTGGGACGTAAATATAAGCATAACTCACAAATACGCTCTACATTTCGCGTCAAAACGAAAAAAAAACAATAAAAGCGAATTCATCTGTAAAGAGATGTTTATTTAGAGAAGAATGTTTACTTTTGTTTGTTAATACCTAATTTATATAGCTTATGTTGACCCTCCTTAATCAAAAGCAAAGCCCTGCAACCCCGATCAACCTCAAGGATAAATCAGGGTTTCAGGTCTGCGTACCCACCTGCAATTGTGACTGCGACTGCGACTGTGATTGTAATTGTGACTGCAGTACAGGCGTCTGCGTTTGCAAAACAAGTGATGGAGTTACCTGCACCTGTAATTGCAATTGCCATCCTGCACCTGCTCCTTAAACCACTTGGGCAAAGCGATAGGTGGGATTGGGGCGACCGGGTTGGAGGCAGCGCCAGGCAACTATACGGCTCTCGTAGCGGTTGTGGGTTGCGTCTTCCAGGGCTTCTCTTATGATTGCATCCAGCTCTTCCTTATCGGTTTCTACGCGGGCATTGATGGTCAGTTTGGCTGTATCTGCCGGGATGACTGAGCCTCGCACAGACAGGGTGTCGCCTTTGCCGGTTAGGTTGCCGATAATAAATGAATCGCCGCTTTCCAAAATGGCTTTCACATGGCCTACGCCATAACCTGCACTGTCGAAACGGTTTCCCAAGTCAGCCAGTAAATCCTTTGTGAAGATATTCCAGTCTACATTGTCGCCTTTGAGTTGAACGGTTCCGTTCAGCCAGCCCAGAACAGCTTCGCCATGGGCATAGATATCGTAATCTACTTCAACTATTCGCAAGCCTGCTTCGTTGCGCTTCATGACTTCTTCCAACCAGGCGTCCACACCTTCGCCCGTAGCTGCGCTTATTGGCAGAACGGTGGCAAAGGGGAAGGCTTTGCTTGTGCGATCGATCAGGGCTTGGACAGCCTCCGGTTCGAGGGTATCAGCCTTGGTAATAAGAATGATATCGCTTTCTTCCAATTGTTTGCGGAAGATGTATGCAGCATCGATATGCAGGGCTGCCGTCTCGCCCTCAAGGATAGATATGAGGCGCACCGGATCGGCCAATACGGATAAAGGAGCTACTTGCAAGTCCGCTTTCCTGTTTTGTTTCAGGGGTTGCAGAATGGTTGCCGACAAATCGGTACAACTGCCTACCGGCTCGGCAATGATTACATCGGCAACAGCATCGGCGCCGACTTTCCGAATGGCGTCGGCCAAGCCGTTGAAGTTGCAACAGAAGCAACTGCCGCTTACTTCGGCCACTTTCAGCCCTTGCTGCTGCAACCATACGGTATCCACCAGCTCAGGAGCCTGATCGTTCGTGATTAAACCTACATGCCGGCCTCTCTTTATCAAACGTTGGGCAACATTCCAAATCAAGGTGGTTTTTCCTGCTCCGAGGAATCCTCCGACAAAAATAATACGTGTCTGTTTCATCTTACTATGATTTAATTTGTAGAATCTTCTTTTGTAGTAAATCGCTTCATAACAGGTTCAAGCAAAGCGGCTATCGCTCCGCCTATACAGGGTGCCAGGATATACACCCAAAAGAACCCTCCGCTGTGATCGGGAAAAGCAGCGTCGCCCCATCCCATAATCCAGGCAATCATGCGGGGGCCGAAGTCACGGGCAGGGTTTAGCCCGGCTTGTGTCAGAGGAGCTATCAGCCAGATAATAGACGATACGGTTAACCCAATAAACAGAGGCGTCATCGTGCTGCTCGGTCGGCCGGCATTGGCGTCTTCTGTCAAACCAAAGATAGTAAGTACCAGCAGGAAGGTTCCGAATGTCTCGGCTGCAATTGCTAATCCCATGGGTACTACCGCCGTTCCGCCCGGATTCGGATAAAACTCGCCAAACATTTTGGCTGTAAGGATGGAGGCATCACTTCCCCTGATTATCTGATGAAGACTCTCGTAGGCCGCAATTGAGGGTGAAAAGAGCAGATATACAGACAGCCCGGCTATAAAGGCGCCAATAAATTGAGCGCCCCAGTACACCGGAAGCTTATCGGCTTTCATTCGCTTGCTCAATACCATCGCCAGCGATACAGCCGGATTCAGATGCGCATTCGATAAATGTCGCGTCAGATAAATACCCAGAGTAACGCCAATTCCCCACACAAACCCAATCTGGAAGATACTATTGTATTCGCCGAACAAGACGGCTACAGCCACACAGCCACATCCAAAAAGTACCAGTATAAAAGTTCCTAAAGCCTCTCCAATAAATTCTTTTACATTCATGCGTATTCTATTTAAGAGTTAGTATTATACAGTTTATTAAATAAGTCACACTCAGATTTTGCAGCCAAATTAAAGAAAAAGCTACAATTAATCCACAAATCCACGTTATCGCGAAGAAAACCTTCCTAATCACGAAAAAAACTCTTTACTTGCAGATGCTTACCGACATCTTCTCAGATCCCCGTAAAGTGTACTCAAAAGACCCTAATTTCCCCTCCTTCCAATTATCATTTTAATGCTAAAAAATGTTAAACACTATGTCTTTTGTCAGGAAAAGGGCCTTTTTTGTGTTACGAGAAATTCGGAGTTTCGAACAAAACGGCCAAAATTAGCGGATATGTAAAGCTTTTGTCAATATTTGGGAAAGATATTTTGAAAAGACGGCTTCTTTTGGGGAAATCATTTAGATGATTGCCGGACGTCATCAGCATAATTTGGAAATTTCATTTAGATCATTTTTAAAATCATCTAAATGATTTCCTGAAGAGATGCCGATGAATTGTGAATGTCATTTAATATTAGCTATTATTTGGTTAATATTAAGATTTGTTAAGATCTATAATACCCTAAAATCCCTTGAGTGCCTTAATGACGTTATGGTAGCCATTGAAAGGAAAATACAAATAGTAGAGCATTATTCCCGCTCTCTACTTTCAATTTTCAATTTTCAACTCATCATTGCTGTCTTTTTGTATTTGCCAAACCTGCAAATCCTTGCGTTTTTCGTGTTAAAAGGCAAAAATCGCCTCAAATATCGAAGAAAAAAAAGACCATTTTTTGTCATTTTGCTATTTTTGTCATTTTGTCATTTTGTAATTTTCTACCTGCCATCCCGCAGCTCCCCAGGCTCCTTTTTATGAACTCTTCCTGAAGCTGAAATAGTTTAAAGATCTATTGATAAATCTTAAAATTTCAGATATTCAGTCGGGCATTTCATGCAGTGTCAAAAAAACCTGCTATCTTTGCAGTCGAGTTAGAGTCAAAACTGTTGTTATAAACAAAAAGTAAAGTAGATTATTATTTAAAATTTTAAACGCATGAAACTGTTTCTTTTAATCTTATTTGCACTCATTTCATTGAGTGTCTCCAGCGTTAGATCGCAAGTTACCATAGGCACAGACAGGCTGCCCCATCCGGGAGCCGTGTTAGAATTGGAATCCAATGGCAATAAAGGATTATTATTGCCTAATGTTATGCTTGCTAATTCCGGAAGTTGGGGCTTGGGAGGCAGTGAAGTCGACGGTATGATGCTGTACAATGAAAGCGGCAGTACTACAAACGGGCTGAAAGGAAAAGGTATCTATGTATGGAAGGACCAGAAATGGAACATGACACACGAAACGCCTTGCTCGGGCGTTCCTTCACTGAGTGCAATTACAATTAGTCCGGTAAGTACTCCGGCAGGGTTAATGAAAATAAATACCCTTTTCGTATGTTCTGTACCTCAAGTAACGGACGTTATCAGTTATGAATGGACGATGCCGGCAGCCTTGATAGGGCAATCGAACACGAATGTAATCAGTTTGGTCGGTATTAAAGCCGGAATTTATACTGTCAGTGTAAAGGCAACCAATGCCTGCGGGACAGGAAATGCACAATCGTTAAATGTAATTGTTTTTAATTAGCCGACAGACATGAAAGAAAAAATTACATATACACTGTCTTTTATCCTGGTTGTAGCGGCCCTAAACGCCCAAGCGATTATAGGGAAAGGGAAAACGGTTGCCAACGACGGAGTTGTTTTGGAATTAGTATCCTCCGGCCAAACGAATGGTTTGCTGCTTCCCAGGGTAGCGCTTACCAATGCTGCTGTCTGGCTGCCGGTGGACGGGATTCCACAAAACGGAATGGTTGTGTATAATACCAATAATACAACAGCTAATGATCTAAAGGGAACAGGCGCTTATGTATGGACAGACGGAAGATGGCTGCCCATCAATCCTGTGGTAAATCCATGTAATGCTGCGCCGGCCCAGCCGGGGACGATAACCTTTAGCCGTACGAAAATTGAACTTTACCAATCACTGGTCGCTTATGTTGCGCCGGTAGCCGGGGCAACATCATACGAATGGACGTTGCCGGAAGGTTTGGCCGGTTCTTCCAATACAAACTTTATTACAATCGCAGGCTGGAAAGAAGCGACGTATAATGCGGGAAGTATCAAAGTAAAAGTCCTCAATGATTGCGGAAGCAGCATTGACAGGCTTAGCAATGACGCCATTGTTGTCGAAACACCCAACAAACCTCCCACACCACCGGTAGATAATTCCGGAAATGCAAGCTTGCAAGGCCCGACTTGCTATGATGTAGCAATGACCGAAGGAGGAACCACATGCGGTACCTTAAATTCCCGCCATCAGGCTTTCCCCGACCAGGCTAAAAGGACCAGGGCATACGTATTATCTTTGATAGTTAATACAGGTATAAGCAACTTGCGGGTCGGATTCTATGACGACGCCGTCGGCATTATTAAGTCGATTACGGGAGATAAAACCGGAGCATTGGGCAATACGGAAACAATTACCGTTGTGTTTGCCGATGACATCAATACGATTGTACGGAACTCCGGCAAATCGACAGCTAAGATTTATGCCATCTATTCGGATCATGGTACAGATAAACGTGTAGAACTGACAATTAAAGTACAGGATTGTGCATGTTGCCCATTAAATGTGGCTAAAATTGTAGAAAACACGGTATATACAGGAAGGGATGCTATTACTGGTACTACTGGTACTCCCGGTGGCGGCAATATGAGCAATTTGTCACAATATTTTACGCATATTCCCAATTCTGCACTTTGCGTGTATAAAACGGATAATAAACCTTCAAACGCCGGCGACTGGTACGCTGCCGAATTAGCTTGTAAGAACTTGAACAATAGTAGCACAGGTGAAGACGGCTGGCGTTTACCGAATATTGCAGAAATACTCGCCGTGATGGAGAAACAGGGTGTACCTGTTTCCGATATAAATGTTCGTTATTGGAGTAGTACCAGGTACATTAACTCAGGTGCGGTGAGTTCCGATTGGGGATATTTCGGACGCTTACTCAGCCTTCCTCCTGCTATTAGGGTATCATTCAATTCGGCACATCGATTAGGCGGAGTTCCTGCCGGCCGATGCGTAAAGACGATTAGTTATTGATTAAAAGGCCGGGGTGGGGAAACCGATACCCCATCCCGGCATATAAAAAATAAAAAGAAATTTAATGAAACGATTTTTATTATTATTGATATTAATAATCTTTGCATGGGAAATGCCGGCCCAGCAGATTGAGCTGTATTTTCCGGCCTTGGCAGGACAATCCGCCCATATTTCCTACTTTAAGGGGAATCACTTGGATTCGCTATCCGTTGCATTGGATATGCAAGGGAAGGGAAAAACGCAACTGCCTGCTAACTACAAAGGGTTTATCCAACTTGGCATTCCCGGCGCCGGAACTGTTGAATGTATAGGCGGTGAACCTACATTAAAAGTAGAAAGCAGCGAAGCGCATATAAATAAAGAAAATGTCCGTTTCCCGGATTCAAAGGAAAACAGTTTTTTCTACCGCATATTTGAGGAGAAAAGCCTGAATATACATCGCCAATCGTGGATACAAATGGGTTTACAACTGTATAAACCGGAAAGCGATTTATATAAATCATTGGAAAAAGAAAACGAACAAGCCGTGAAGCAAGCCTCTGCTGTTGAGGCTGAAATCAAGAAAACAGGCCTGTATGCCTCCAAACTTCTCCATATAATTGGTTTCGTTAGCGACATACAAACGGCGATTAATACGCCTGGAGCTTCAACAGCCGCCCTGACATCCTACCTGCAAAAGGATATGGATTGGGAAGCGCTATATACGGCAGGCCGGTTCTGGAGATACGTGCAAGAGGACTATCTCCGCTTGTTTGAACAAATACCCGTAGTATCTCAGAAGGAAAAAGAAATACAATACATGGAGAATGTATCCCCCCTGTTTGGGCAATTGAAGGAACCGATGCGTTCGGCCTTCCTGGAAACTGTTTATACGATATGCGAACAAATAGGATGGGAAACGGCTAAGAATCATATATTGTTGTACATTTCCGATAATAAAATAAAGATAGACGCCCAAAGCGAAAACTTAAAACGGACACTCGCAGCCGGAAAAACGATGCCGGGGAAACCGGCTCCTGAAATCAAAGGTTTGCCGGCCGGACAACAAGGCATTACCATCGTGATGTTCTACGAGTCTGGTTGTGACAATTGCATTACACAATTGGAAGAACTCAAAAAGCATTATGCCCGGTTGCGCAATACCGGCATACAGGTAATATCTGTTTCTGCCGATATGGATCCAAGGGTTTTTGAACATCATTCCAAGTCATTCCCCTGGCCGGACAAGTTATGCGACTATAAAGGTTTTATGGGAGAAAATTATATTAACTACGCCATTATGGCCACTCCCACGCTTTATGTAACAGGTAATGGTATCATTATCGGGCGTTATGCCTCTTTATCTGAAACCGGGCTATTGAAAGCAGACTGAAAAGTCCCTGCATTTTCAACAAAAAGTCCTGTATTTTTCCGAAAACTCCTTGAGATTTCCGGAAAGCTATCCTGAGATTTTTTAAGGCCCAGCCTTGATGGTCCGGAGGATGCAAGGATGTCCATGCCCGGATCATAACAGCAATTTACATTATTAAGATGGAAAGATGGTAAAAATGGAGAAAAAAATGTATTTATATCAAAATTGACAACGGAAATAGGAATAATGCTAACAGCTGTATGGTGAAAACCCTTTAATTTTGCATCGTGATTAAATGATGATACAATCTGATGATACAATCTGTAAATGTTAAGGTGAATCGTTATAACAATTACGAAAACTTGGAAATGTAGATTGAAGACAATATAAAAGTTAAAGTTAAAATGAAAATTGAGATTAGTTTTAAAAAAAAAGAATCTATTTATTAATTAATAAACAATGTTTAAAATGAAAAAGATGAAAAAGATGGTTAAATTTTTTATGACAGTTGCAGCGATAGCCGCAATTACAAGTTGTTCGAATGAAGAAATTATTTCCGGAGAAGGTACGGTTGCTTCCAGCGAGAGAGCAACCCTGTCGGTTACGATTTCAGGAGGAAGCCAGGCAACAAGGGCCCTTGGTGACTCAAATGCTAATACAGAAGAGTTGAAAGTTTCAAATGCCACTATCTTTGTTTTCAACGATCAAAACGTTTATCAGGCCGATACTACGGTTGTTTTATCGAATCATGCTGTTGCTGGAACGGACAATGCGTATAAGGTAGAATTCCATGTACCAACTGGCGCCAATAAACGTGTTTATGTTGCGCTCAATTTCTCGGATGCGATGAAGAATGCGGTTAAATCAAGTGGTCTTACTGCCATGACTTATGCCATAGTAGGTCAGGAAAATCTTTTCTACGTAAGCAATAATACGACACCAAACTACACCACTTATGTCGGTAACCCAATGTTTAATGAAAGTATTGTAACTACCAACGTCGTTCAGGGAGCAACAAACTCAGCTAATGTTACGGTAGAGCGTTTAACGGCGAAAATTACCGTAGTAAAAGAAACCGGTAGCCCCTTGGCTACCGGCAATATCACGACTTCAAATGCTATATTCTCAAATTCGAATATAAGGTTTGCAATGGGGAATAAGAACACAAAAATACTCCCAATGAAGGAACAAACCTCCTGGATAGACCCGAACTGGGATGGTAACTTGGGCTTATACGGTTCGGATTTCCAACATGAGTTCGAGGTATATGGTAAACAATACGATCAATGGAATATGACACAGTTTATTGTTGTGGATGATCAGACTACGGCGGAAAAGAATCGTAAAACCAAATACGCATTTGAAAATACGCATAAATTCGCACAGATGGGTGAGGTAACGTATGCGGCTATAGCGGTTGAGTTCACTCCGGAGCAAATTGCTACCTCCTTTGATCTTGGAGGAACTAATGCGCCGACTACTATTACTTATACGTCAGGCACTAAAGCGGAGGATTCGGTTTTTGTTGTAATTGATAACAACGCTTATTATTACTACGTTGATTCGCTTGAAGCTAAAAAGCATACTACTTACCTAAGCAGTTTACCGGGAGTCACTGCTGGGGTTTCATATACGACCTATTGCAACCTGACCTGTTTCTATCGCGTATGGTTGAATTCCGGTGTTGCTTCTTCAAGCAAAGAATACCAGGCAAAACGTAATGAGTATTACAGCATAGGTTTGTCTGACATCGACAGATTAGGTGACCCTTATCCGGAAATTGATGATCCAACCGTAATTATCGGAGCAACATCCGCAATTACTGTAAACATCACTGTAAAAGAATGGTCGCTTGTTAATATGGGTGGAGTTATCCTGGGTAACTAATGAAAATTTGAAAAAGGACAAAGGCAGGGCTTCTGCCTTGCCTTTGCCTTTTTTTCTTAATATTTATAATACAGTCATCTCATCAGATTGGGTAAATTTAAAAACGAGACATGAAAGATTTAAAAATAACATATTATATCGCTCTCTTTATTACATGCATGTTCATTCTGGCATCATGTGTTAACGACGATTTATCGCAATGTACGACCGAAAAAAGGGTTTTCTTTGATTATACACCGGCTATCCAAGCAACCAAAAACGGCATAAACCCTGATGACATGGTGAAGATGAATTTGTATGTGTTTGATGAAAACGGAAAATTTGTCAGGGAATTTGTAGATGAACAACCGGCGCTTAGCCCAAATTATTATATAAATGTAACCGGACTGGTACCGGGACACTATCAATTTGTAGCCTGGGGAAACCTGGGGAATCAATACGCATTGTCTCCCATGAAACAGCTTGAAGTGGGAATTTCCAATCTGGAAGAATTGCAAGTTGAACTAACAAGATTAGGAAATAACAAGACCGTCAGCGAATGGTTAGATCATTTGTTCTTCGCCACTCATACGGAACTGAAAACAATAGAAATTCTACAATTTGTTCCGCAGGACATTCATCTGAAACTAATTGAAAACACTTACAGAATAAATGTGGAAGTAATCGGCTTGGGTCTTGCAAATGCAACTAATAACACGTATCGGGTAGATATTATTGACAGTAATGGGAAATATAAATTCAATAATGATTTTGCCCCTTGTGAGGAGTTCAGTTATACAAGTCTATTTACTGTTCATCCGGAAGAAAATTACAAGCTTAAAACTTCACTGATGGTTTTACGCCTTGCCGAATCGCGTCAGATTCCGGAAATAAGGATCGTAAACAATAATACGAATGAAGAACTCATCAGAGAAAACCTGATTGAACTGATTTTGGCAGCCATAAAACAGGGCGCCACAGTGGATTTCAGTAATACGATCGAGTTTGAGATCCGCTTTGAATTTAACCCGAATGCCCCTCTGGAGTGCATGATTTATATAAACGGTTACAAGGTAGTTGACATGGGCCATGTAATATTAGACTAAAAGAAAGGATAAGATATGCGTTTTATTATATACTATATATTAGCGTTGTTCCTTGTGTTGGAGCTGTCGTCGTGTACTTCTCAGGAAATCCCGGAACCTCCTGTTGAAGGAGGGAATGATGTGGGAAAGGTTACGCTCTATTTCCGCGACTCCGGTTCACCGCAGACACGTGCTTTGAATGATAGTTTGGAAAGCGTCATTGATAATATCGACTTACTGGCTTTTGAAGCTTCCGCTTCATCCCAGTTACAGTTATTTGCTTACCGCAAGACAGTGAACCAGGCCGACATTCAAACCGACCCCGGTGATTATTCAATAAAGCATTTCACTGTCGATGTTCCCAAAGATAACAAATACTATAAGTATGTAATCCTGGCAAATGCCAGGACGGAAACGGATGCTTGTTTCTATGGCAACAACCATATAGGGGAAGAAAAAGAAGAGTTGTTAGCTAAAGTAATAAGTTCCGAAAGCGCCTTCTGGAATGTGGACCCGAAAACATTCAGGCATATTCCCATGTGGGGAGAAAGCGACGGGTTAAAGACCGTACAAGCGCTAAACAACCAGGTAATATACCTCTACCGCAGCGTTGCGGTTGTAGACGTCAATGTTGAAGCAACCGCGCTTTTTGATTTGAGGGAAATATATATTTACAACCGCCCTACCCGTGGACGGATAGCTCCTGATATGGATTATTTCAATGCTACACAGAAACGATTTATTTCTCCTTCGCTCCCCGCTTCCATGAATATAGTGGATAAAATTACGGCAGGTGCAGCGGCCTCCCCGATAGCCCTGCTGGGAGCGGGAACCGCGGACAATGAAGTGAAAGATGCGATATTCCTGTATGAAACGGATAAGTATGGCAGTGGTAACTTCCTTAATGCTACCTGCTTAGTGCTGGGTGGCTATGCAAACGGCCAAATGGCGATGAGCTATTTCAGGGTTGATTTTGCCGACTATCAGGAACCGCTGTCCGGAGGAACATCTACGCCTCCTTCCTGGGATCAGGGCCCGCCAACAACCGGAACCGGCGGCGGCGGTATGGTAGGCAGCGGCGACAAGTATTACCCGATTCTGCGCAACCACCGCTACGACCTCAAGGTGACGGGCGTTAATGGTTCCGGAAGCTCAACGCCTCTTGTTGCTGCGCAAACCCAACATTCGCAATTGATAACCGAGTTTACGACTTGGAACAGTCAAAACCAGGATGTTTATATTGACAATAGCCAGTACGAACTGAGGATAGATAAAGGTTCTATAGACCTCAACGCGACGAACCCTGACATGATTTCGCTTCATACGACCTATCCCGGCACCTGGGAGGTAGGGAATCTTACGGATGACTGGTTTAAGTGCACTGTAAGCGGCTCCAATGATAACGGAACGGTTACCGTAACCCTTTCCGGGGGCAATCCCCCCTCTGGGAGTATAGGCTATTTCAAAATCAAGCTGATGGACAAGAAAAGGGAAGTAATCAGCCAACTTATTAAAGTAGAATATAAATAAAAATGAAAAAATATAGTATATATATCCTTATCATCATGGCGCTCTGTTCGTGTGTCGGAGAAGAAATACCGACACACGTAACACCACCCACGCCAACGGACAGGCAGCTTACCCTGATTATGCAGATTCCGGGCACCAACGCCCCGGTGACGTATGCATACTCTCCGTCGGGCGAGAATGAGGTACAGACGGTAGATATACTGGTGTTCAAAGTCGATTCAACGGGCGAGCATTACTACAAACATATACCTGTCCGCTCCATCCGGCAGGATAACAATACTACCAAAAAGGTGGACATCGCCCTCGAAGCAATCGACACTCGTTTAATTCTTTTAGCTAATGTAAGCCATCTGTTCACCGAAGAAATGATGTACCTCCTGGAGAATGACGCCCGATCGGGCGATGTTACAAAAGAGGATATACTCGACCGCTTCGTGTTCGATTTCAACAAGCCCTGGAAGGCGGACGATCATACAGGAAATGTTTTCCCGATGTATGGAGAGTCCGGAGTCGTACAGGCGAAGTCCGTTACAGTAAACGAAATCAAAATGATTCGAGCCATTGCCCGTATCGACATTGCCAATGAAGCGCACAACGCCGGTTGGACTATCGACTCGGTCTATGTTTTCAATACGAACAACAAAGGTTTCGTAGCTCCTTCTTTCGACAAGAGGGGTATTGCAGTGGAAACACCCCATGTTCCTTCTGCCGCCAGGGCAAATACAAAGGGCTTCGGCTATTTGTTTGCCCCGAATGCAGGAACGACTACCCTCTCTATGGAGCGGGAAATTTATATAACCGAAGACATGCAGGACGGACAGGAGTCTACAACTATCGTTCTAAAGATACTGCATGAAGGCAAAAAGCCGCAGTACTACCGTGTGGACTTGAAAGGGGCGGACGGTGAGTTAATACCTATCCTGCGCAACTACCGCTACCGTATCTTTATTACCGGCATTAGGGGTGAAGGTTACCCCACAGCCGAAGAAGCGGTTACCGCCACCAAGCTACCTTCCATCTCAAGCGAAATTGAAATCAATGAACTGGGATTGGGGAAAATTATATTCAATGACCAATATAAATTAGGCGTCAGTGAAGTGAAGGTCAGCTTCCGCGCCGACGGCTCATGGGAAGGAATTAATGGTGAAACGTCGTCTTATTCGCTCAAAGTTTACACCACCTATTCCAACTGGACAGCCTCAATGGATGAATCCATGGCAACATGGTTGACGTTTGACGGCGCTAACGGCGATGGCTTGAAGATGGAATTTCCAGCCTCCAGTCATTCACTTGGCTTGACAGTAGCGCCTAACCCTTCCGGACACTTTCGCTCCGGAACAATATACCTGCGGGCCGGCACCTTGCTGCAAGCAATTACTATCCTGCAAGAAGGGAATTGATATGTATAATAATGTAAGAAATCAAAGAGAAAAATATCAGAATATAATATGAAGTCAATTGAAATATGTTCGTTCCTTTTTTCATTACTCTCCTTAACGGCGACGGGGTATGCACAACAAAACACGGCGCTCCTCAACAAAGGGAAAATGTTTGTGGGTAATACTACGCTCTATGTTGGCGGCAGCATCCAAACGGAGGGAAGTTCCGAGATTATACAGAAAGGAGATATGATTATCACCGGCGATTTTATCAATAACGTGACAAGCGGCCATGTCTTTACAGATACACAGGCAGACAACACCGGTTCTTTTGAATTTAGGGGCAACGCCGACCAAATCATACGCGGTACGGCCTCCAAGGACGCCAACTATATTAACTTCCCCGCCAAGTTGATCATCAACAACCAGGTGACAGACGGAGCTGTCACTCTCAAGGCGGATAAGTCGGCCACTGCGCAGAACATTGAAGTTCGCAAAGGACGTTTGATTCTTGACTCCGAACCGGTCGCCTCCAAACGGGAAACGAACAACGCACACTTGCTGGTGGAAGGAACCGTCACCACAGGCATACAGGTAAACCTGGCGATGGGCAACAATTACCAAAACAAATATGTTGCCGGTTTCGCCTCGCCCTTTGAAACGCTGTATGCCGACTATTTCTTCTTCAACTTCCTTTCCCGTCCCTCGAACGTAGGCCTCTTTGGTGACAGTGAGCAATTAATCACCAACCCGCGGACGAAACTCGAACCGGGCGTGGGCTATCTGGCAGGTTTGAGCATCATCCCTGACGGCGACTCATATTATACGACCGAACGCGACCCCCGATGGAATGACGCCGACCCAACAAAACGGGCTAAAGACATGTTTCGCTTCTCGCGTATCGTTGCCGAGCCGACGTTCTCCAAATACTTAGACAACACTGTCGCTCCGGGTTTCATCACTGAGGAGAAATTGAATACCGGTAATGTGACCGTAAACCTGAAGCAAGGATTCAATTACCTCGGCAATCCTTATACCGCTCCGCTTGACCTGGAAGACATCGTGAACCAGACTACGGCCGGCGATTGGGGCGCGTCTAACACCTCACTCAAGAACGGCTTCTATGTGCTCACGAATGGATCCGGTTCAGCCAGCAATAACAAGCAGGAGTTTACCTTTACGGTCTCCTACCTCAAAAGGCAGGCCGTAGGCAGTACCGCGCCGTTCAATCCATATAACCCGGATGTCGTTGCTCCCATGCAAATGTTTATTGTTTGGGCAGAGAATAACATGAGTCTCACAATTCCGAAAAACAAGCGGAAACACGAAACCGTATCCTACCTGCGTAGCGCCGCAGCAAACGAACCAATAGACGAACTACTGATTGAAACTACCGACATGGAAACCGAAGGCTTCGACCGCCTCTGCGTAGTCTTCCGCGAAAACGCCTCGCTCGCTGCCGGCGACTTCTATGATGCACCGAAGTTTTTCAATACCTCGCGCGGCGTGAACCAGATTTACACCCGCTCGTCCGACGGGAAAAATCTTTCCATCTCCGTCGTTCCAAACTCTACCGCCAACCTGGTGATGTATTTCGAGCCAGCCTCGAAGGCGCAAGCCGTAACACTCAAGGCCGACAGGCTGGAAAGTTTGGTGTCCGTTAGCAACGTCATCCTCGAAGATACGAAGACAGGCGTCAAGGTGGACCTCCGGCAAACGCCTGAATACAGCTTCACTTCCTCGCCTTCCGACAAGGCAGACCGTTTTGTCCTCCGTTTTGCAGGCACCTCGACGGGCGTGGAAGAGTCAACTGCCACAAACGTTCGCGCTACTTATGCCGATGGCATTATCTTCGTCCACGGCCTGCAGGAAAGTGACCTCGGAAACTCTATCGCCCTGTACAGCATGAGCGGGCAACAGTTCTACGCCGGTCGGGTGAACGAAATCTCCCCCTGCCACATCCAAAAAGATTTATCCAAGGGAGCCTATATCTTGAAAATAAACAAGCATACAATTAAATTAGTCATACCTTAAGTATTAGTTTTGTAAATCGAGAATGTGTTGTGGCAACTTGACCGCGAAGGCAAACAAATTGAAGAAATTTTGCCGAAAAGTGTATGTTGCACAAAGCGGAATAAAAAGAATCGGGTAAAAAAAACGGGGTTAATCCCCGTTTTTTTTACCCGATTAAGATTATGTAAATGTTATTTCGATAGCGTGAGGCTGTCTGTTTTCTTACCGTCGAGAGCTATAACTTCGAGAGTTAGGGTGTTGGTGGTGGCGGAACCTTTTACGAAGGAGTTATTGGAATTGATGAGGATGGGGAAATGTACCTGACTATTGGAGGCTTCTTTTACATGCTTATGGAGGTGGCCGCTTAGCATGATATCTATCTTAGCTTCGTTCAGCAAGGGGACGAATTTGTTTAGTACCTCGGCTTCGCCGTGCCAATCCTTGCGGGGTGGAATGTGGCAAATCGCCACCTTGAAGGGCGCTTCCAGAAACTCTTTGCTCTTCAAGGCTTCCTTTAGCCATTCGGCTTCGGCTGTGCGGAAAGCGTCGTAGTCAGTGATGCCACTGTATTCAATGTCCGAATCGGGCTTATCTTCTCCGCTGTCGAGTACTACAAAGCAAACCGGGCCTTGACGAATCAGATAGTAGAGATTGGGGTTTAGGGGAGAGAAATAGTTTTGGAAGCGAGAGGCAAAGGCTCCTCTCGTCTCATGGTTGCCACGGGCATAGTACATGGGTACTTTTTGGGCGAATGACTTTACGGCTACATTCATAAAGCCATTAAACAAAGCCTCTTCATTCTCTATAGATGACATCATATCGCCGTTGAAGAACACCAGGTCGTTCTTAAGCGGTTCGGCCAGTTGAAGCATCTGATTTAACACCCCACTCCGAGCATGTATATCATTTACCATAGTAAACGACATGCTGTTCTTGGAGTAGTCGTTCGTTACAAAGGTGAGTGTTTCATAAGCAGTAGTCGATGCCACCCTTGCACTATAAGTTACGCGAGTCCCTTCGTGATTCAGCACCTCCTGCGAGAAAACGCGGTAGCGGTATTTGGTGGAAGGAGTTAGGCCTTTCAGCTTTACAGCATGGATACGGCCTTCGGTCTTGATACCATTATTAGCAGCAAATGTCTTTGGGCGTTCTTGCAGGTAAAAATGCGTACCGTCGTCCGGCGCCAATTCCACCCACGACACAGCAGTCTTATTTGTTACCCAGACGATGCTCACTTCATTAGGACTCATATTCTGAAGGTACGGTCCATACAGAATCTGATTACTTTCTTTCTGCGCAACTGCCGACAAGCTTCCAAGGAGCCATATTAGTACAACCAGATTAAATGTTTTAGTTTTCATATTATAAATTGATATTAGTATTTTAATCACCAGATTGGTGTGGTGAATGTTTTAGCCGTTTTTTTTATCCTGTGTATGGAACTCTTTATACTCGAGAGACGTGGCATCATGCCACGTCTCTACAATTTTATTTCAGCACTTTGATGCGGATGTTGCGGAACTTTACCTCGGATCCGTGGCCGAGGAAACCGATGTGGCCAGTTTTGTTGAAGAGGCCGGGGTGTTCCTGGTGGTCGGGTGTTCCGTTTTTGGTAGCTTCGCGAATGTTACCGTCAACGATTACATTACCGTTCAGGGTTACTTTGATGTGGTCGCCTTCGGCTAAGATTTCTTCCGTGTTCCATTCGCCCAAAGGTTTCAGGAAGCCTTTTTTGGCGGGGATAATGCCATAGACAGAGCCATGAACCTGATAGGGAGTGATGTTTGCATAGACGGGATCTTCGTAGTCGAGTATCTGAATCTCCATGCCTACATAGGCGGCGTCGCCCTCTAAAGGTGTGCGGATACCTACACCGTTATTGGCGGCCGGAGTGAGCAGGAAGTCGAAGCGGAAGCTGAAATTGGCATATTCGTCTTTTGTATACAGATTGCCGCCTGAGCCGTGACTGGGCATTAAGGTGATCGTGCCGTCTTCTTTCAGTGTATAATCTGCTGTATTGCCGGTCCACTCAAACATATTGGTGCCGTCAAACAAAATCTTATAGCCTTCTTTCTTTTCTTCGGCAGAGAGTGTGAAAGGCTCCGGACGTTTCAGTTCCTTGACGTAGATATTCCGGTAATATACCTTGCTTCCGTGGGCCTGGAGTTCCAACTGCTCAACAGGGAAGATGGGCTGTTTGCGATCCCAGTAGTTTTCAAGAATTACATTGTCGGTCACTAATTCGCCATTGAGGTAAACGGTTACACGGTCACCAATCATTTTTATATATAAGGTGTTCCATTCGCCCAATTTATTGTCGGCAACCTTAAGGGGTTTGCTTGGGTTGATCTGGTTGTTATACAGACCGCCGGAGCCTACCTGAGCGCCTGCTTTTACGCGAGCTGTATCCCAGATCTGCACTTGTGGCGTGCCACGAAGATAGATACCTGCGTCGGCTTCCTTGCCTGAAGGGTCGAGAAGCCAGTCTACGTACATCTCAAAATCGCCATATTGTTTAACTGTGCAAAGGTTGTCGAAGCCTGAACCGTCGAACATCAGCAGACCGTCGCTTGTTACCTTCCAATCCTTGCGCATTTGTTCGTCGGCTTTAATTTGTGCTTTGGCTAATTGGTCGGGCTTCATCTTAGCGCGGATGATGGGGTTTTCAACCAAGCCCTTCCATCCTGTCAGGTCTTTTCCGTTGAAGATAGACACGAAGCCTGCCTCGTCGGGAATTTTATCCAAGTGAGTTTTGATACTTTGGCGCTCGTAAGCAGCATCGGGGTTGTCTAAGACAGCAGCAGCTTTGGTAAGCAGTTCCTTTACATTCGCTCCGGTATACTCCTCATGGTTGAGGGCTATATCCTTAACGGCAGAGGCAGCCTCTTGTTGCAGGGCTTTATTATCGAGAAATTCTCCGGCATAGAGCAACGAGAGATAGGTTCCTGCATTCCGAATCTGGCGGAGGATAGCCTTTTTCTGGTCGTTGGTACGCGCTATTTCCATGGCTTTGCGAAGGCTAAGCAGACGGTTTTCGCCGGTGATAGAAGGGTTGGATACTAATTTAACATAGGCTGCAAGCGCCCTGTCGAAATATGTAGGGGCAGATGCGTCTTTGCAAATAGCAAACAGTTCGTCTGCTACGGAAGCATCTTTCCAAGCCAGCAGCGCATTGAATGCTTCTTCGCGGGCGGCTCCGGTTCCCTGCTTGAATCCTGAGACGAGGGTAGGGACAGAATCATCACCGATAGACGCAAGTACAATATAATAAAGGTACTTCTTACTCTCTCCGGCCACCAGCATACGCCGTGTAACCGTCGCTACCTTTTCTTTGGCATCCATGAAGGATACAGCGGTGATAACGGCCTGTTGCAGGGGAGCTATCGTAGTCTCGTCTGCCGTTTCCAGCATACCGCATATCAGGGTGAAGTCTTTCTCGGCCACTACATCCTTGAGAGCTGTATAAGCAGCCTTTTTTACATCCGGCGAGCCGGATTTGGTTAGTTCAAGTATGGTGTTGATATGGGCTGAAGCCTTACGTTGAGCCAGCAATTCCACCGCCGCAATTTTACCTGCGTCCGTAGCCTGGGAAATAATGCGAGCCACAGCAGGAGCCACGTCGCCTTTGAATGAAGCGAGCGTTTCTTTGCCCAACTTAATCGTCGGGTTGTCTTTCTCCGTCAGCAGTGAGGCTAATACGGGAATAGATGTAGAGTCGCCAATCTTAACCAAAGCCCATGCCGCTGCTTTTCTTACTTCCGGGTCTTTGTTCTTTAGCTCATCATACAAAACCTGGCGAAGGGGAAGATCGAAGCGTATCTCCAAGTTCTTGATGAGGTCGCTCTTGGCGGGGAGCTTGCTCTCGCGCCCGAACCAGTTCAGGAGGTCGGTTTTCACTTCCGGTTTCGCTTTGCGGAGCGCCTTGGCCAGTCCGACGTAAGTGTCCTTTCCGGCAAAGGGAGAAGCAAAGTTCAAGGCGGCGTTACGGTATTCAATCGACGGGTCTTTCAACGCCGACAAAACTTTCGCTGTAAGTTCCTTTTCCTTGTCCTTCTCTACAGGTAGCATCATTGTCCCTATAAAAAGAATGTCGTACTTTTCTTTGTTATTCACCGTTTTCAGGATGTCGGCCTGAAGGGCTGCGATACGCAAATGTACCGGCGAATTTTTATTGACTTTCGGAAGCGCATTGCTCGCGCTTGCTACCGGTTGGTAGCCTATGCCCAGCGTGCGCAAGCAGTCTTGCAGGAATGCTTTGGTTTCCGGTGCGGAGGCGGCGTCCAATGCCTTTTGAAAAGCGTTGACGGCGGTTTGCTTTACGGACGCATCTTTCAGTCCCGATACATAGTTGGCCAGGCCGCTCAAGGCATATTCCACCGAAGCATTGCTTCCTTGCCCCGGAGCCTTCAACATTTTGGCAAGCGCCAATACTCCTTCTTCACCGGTGGAGGCCAAGTCACCAAGCTGTTTCGTATAATCGGCCTGGTTACCGGCAGGCATTTGCGCCAGCACGTCGGCAATGATGGTTTGTGTTGTACGGTTGATTTGCGCTTGCAAAGCAAACAGGTTCGCGCAGAGCAAAAGCAAAAGGACCGGAAATATCTTCTTATAATTCATAATCTTCATCGTTTATTAGTTCTTATTTCAAATTATCCACGGAGAACGCATCGGCTGGTTGATTAAGCGGTTGGCTGCCTCGTCGTTGACAAACTCAAGCTTGGCGGGGTCAAATTCCAGCGTCCGGTTGAGGCGGAGCGCAATGGCGCCCATATTCACAATCGTAGCCGAGCGGAAAGCATTGCGCTCATTCAGGGCAAACGGCTGGCGGGTGCGTACACATTCGGTAAAGTCTGCGTTTTGAGGTTCAGGCTCCGGATAGTCGGCCAGCTTCTTCTCCCAGTTCGGGATGTCGCATACGAAATTCTTGTACACATTGCCGTTTGGCCCGGCTATGTAAGGTGTATTCGGGTCACCATAATCACCTCCCCAGAGTACGATTTGGCAACCGTCGTCGTAGGTAAAAGTAATAGAGCGCCAAGTGCCTACGGCATCAGGATGTTGTTGGGGAGCATCCACCTCTACTTTGATGGGGCTGGTGTTGTCTTTGCCTAAGAAATACTGCACCGGGTCGATGTAATGCTGTCCCATATCACCCAGTCCGCCACCATCGTAATCCCAGTATCCACGAAAGGTCTGGTGCGTACGATGAATATTATAAGGTTTGTAAGGAGCAGGGCCAAGCCAGAGGTCATAATCAAGTTCGGAAGGTATGGATTGAGGTTCCAGATACTCTTTCCCAACCCAGTAGAACTTCCAGTCGAAGCCGGTATGTTTGCTGATGGTTACTTTCAACGGCCATCCCAGCAATCCACTTTGCACTAATTTCTTAATAGGTTTCACCGTTGTATTCATTCCATAGAACGAATCCTCGAAGCGGAACCAGGTATTGAGCCTGAACATACGTCCGTATTGCTTCATGGCTTCCATTACACGTTTGCCTTCGCCGATGGTGCGCGTCATGGGTTTCTCGCACCAGATATCCTTCCCTGCTTTGGCAGCCTCTACCGACATAATTCCATGCCAGTGGGGTGGGGTGGCAATATGCACGATATCCACATTCGGATCGTTAATCAGTTGGCGGAAATCGTGGTAAGCGGCAATCTTGTCCGTTACCAAATTCTTTCCCAACTCCAAATGACTCTTGTCTACATCACATACGGCTACAAGGCGAGTGCCGGCGTAGTTTACGTGTCCGCGCCCCATCTGGCCTGTTCCGATAATACCTTTAGTCAACTGGTCGCTCGGAGCAATGAAGCCTTTTCCCATCACGTGCCTCGGCACAACGGTAAATAAAGCAACCCCTCCAAGTGTTTTTAGAAAGTCTCTTCTATTTGTTTGCATGATAATTAATTATTGTTTGATGCAAAAGTATGGAAAATTAGCGAGAGGTAAGGTCTTGCATTGTGTTTATTTTTAGTAAAGAAACGCATAAAAAACGAGGGAACAGATGTTTTTCACTCTGTCCCCTCGTTTGAAATCCAATTATCCTATGAATTTAGCGTCTGGGAGTTGCTTCTTTTACCACCATTTGACGACCTTCATATTCTGCACCGTTCAATTCCTCGATTGCAGTTTTTGCCTCGTCATCATTGGGGATTTCAGCAAAAGCAAAACCTTTAGACCTGTTTGTGTCACGATCGATAATTAACTTTACGGAATCAACTGTTCCATACTCTTCCAGAATTTGTTTCAATTCTGGTTCTCTAACCCGGTAATTCAAGTTACCAATGTAAATGTTCATAAAAAAATAATAATAAGATAAGTAATTAAAAAATTGTCTTTACACCGCAAAGGAAGTTAGAAAAAATGAATATGCAAGCGAATTGGATGTTTTTTTTGTTTTATTTTGCACTAATTTAAAATGATAGTATGAAAAGAGATCAAATTTGCTGTATTGGACACATCACATTAGATATTGTGACCACGCCCAAAAAAACGTTAACACAGCATACCGCATTTTCTCTAATTAATGATTGCATATTCTAAAACTAAATGTATGTTACTTCTTTGAAGGCGTAACGGCGGAGTTCGCCGCTCCTTAGTTGGAGGAGGAGATGGCCTGTTGGTTCAATGTCTTGAATGGAGGCTTCGAAGGAGCCGTTGGAATCGCTGTATGCGTAGAAACCTTCTTTACGGTAAAGGCTTTCCTTGTAGTTTTGCCGTATGTCTTCATCTTTCCCCTGTAAAATAAGCAGATAATAATGGTAGAGCTTTTGCCGGATGTTAGTCAGAATCTTTTCTTTATCCTGCTTCTTCCCTGTTATATGGTAGAGAGAAACAGAGTTAGGCGCTTTGTTGGAGAAAAATAACTGATTAATATTAAGACCGATGCCAATAATGGAAGAGTGAATTTGCTCTCCCATAAGACTATTCTCTATCAACATGCCGCATATCTTTTTATCCTGCCAATATATGTCGTTGGGCCATTTGATTGTGATGCCATCAGTATAGGCATCCAGCGTTTCTTTCACAGCCAGGGCTGCTATTTGCGAAAGAATGAACTGTTCACCTGTAGAGATGTTTGAGGGATATAGAACGGTGCTGAAGGTGAGATTAAGTCCGGGATCCGATTCCCATACATTGCCCACTTGTCCGCGCCCCGCTGATTGATATTCGGCAACTACCACGCTACCTTCGGGCAAGCGCCCTTTCAGCAGACATTCCTGCATATACCGGTTGGTTGATGCTGTTTCTTTCAAACGTATGATTTGCGGACGTGATTCTTCGTGCTTCATAAATAATCTACTTTTTAGAAGCAAAACTACTAAAATAACCATTACCTTTGCGTAATACATTTTATTAATTCAATTTTGAATATGAGAAAGATTAGCTGTGTATGCCTGATGGCTGTTTTCTGTCTGGGTATTTGTTTTGGACAATCTTCGGATGAAGTGCCTGAGCCTTCGGCTATTATTCATCTGACAAAAGAGGATTTCCTCAAGAAAGTGGCCGATTATCAGTCGAACCGGGAATGGAAGTATCTGGGAGACAAACCGGCCTTGATAGATTTCTATGCAGACTGGTGTGGCCCTTGCAAGAAGATGGAGCCTATACTGGAAGAATTAGCCGCCCAATATAACGGGCAAATCTATATTTATAAAGTTGATACGGAAAAAGAGAAGGAAGTGGCCGCTTTTTTCAGGATACAAAGTATCCCCTACATGCTATTTATTCCTCAGGAGGGACAGCCGCAGCAGATGATAGGATCGGCTCCCAAGTTCTATGTGGAGAAGGTTATTCAGGATATTCTGTTGAAACAACAGGTTAACGACACGATGGAATAATAGGAAAAACAATGGGAAAAGATAGTAATAAATTAATTAGTTAACATTATTACTTTCTTCTCCCTTACCTAAAGCGTGACATGGCTCTCACTTAACCAGTTCTGCCAACTCTGCACTTGCTTTAAATTTGGCAACTTTGCGAGCCGGGATGGTGATACTCTGTTTCGTTTTGGGATTAACTCCATTACGCGCAGCCTTTTCAGATACAGAAAACGACCCAAAGCCTAAAAGAGCGACCTTCCCTCCAGCTTTCAATTCAGATGATACTACTTCAGCGAATGCATCCACAGCTTTTTTCGCATCTACTTTGCTTAAACCGGCTTTTTCAGCTACGGCACTAATAAAATCAGTCTTGTTCATAATGACTCAATAATTTGTAAATTCAACAATCTAAATTATAAATACTATCCAGAGAGGCTCCAAATGTAATTTTATTTTTATAGCCTGCAAAGAAAAAAAGGACTTTTTTAATAAAATAATACTATAAATTTTAGTAACCGGATTATTTGTTGGACAACTACGGGAATTGAAGCTTCTACGGCAGGAGTTAGTTGAAGATCCGGCTCAGTCACGTCGAGTACGGAAATTACGAAGAGTTCTACTTCCGGACAGGAGTCGTTAAGGAGCATTACTTCAATCATATCACGCAAACCTATTTCGTGGGCGCTCATCAGTGGCGGATAATCGGAGGCATAGTGGGGATGCAGGTGGCGGATAGTGCCCGGCGGGTTGCCGTCGAGCGTTGCGTCTACCAAAATGATGCGTTCGTATCCTTCTAACCAACTCAAGAGGTGAAGCCCTCCGGTACCACCGTCGAGAACGGTGACATCGGGGGGCAGCGCCTCTTGTGCAAGGGCGCGAGCTACATGAATGCCCACACCCTCATCCTTAAGAAGGATATTGCCTACTCCTAAAACAAGTGTCTTCACGGGGCTTTATGGGTAGATTTGGTAATTTGTTCAACCGTTTCGTCTATCTCTTGTTCGTAAGCCTGGTGTTCGTCGATAAACTTCCACCCGCCAATCATCGACGAAGTGATGCCGTGACGCTCAATGTAATCGTGATAAAACACCAGATAGATATGAACCATAGCCACAAGAATGAAGAACCACATCAGGAAGTGATGCACCTGGCGAGTAAGCAAATCGCCCCCCAACAAAGGTACTACCCATTCGAAAAGTTTAGGGATGAAAGCATTACTCATCTTGGCATATAGCCCAAAGCCGGTTATGCACTGCAATAGGAAAGCGAAGAAAAGACCTATATAGGTAACATAGGCAACCGCATTATGACCAATGGTCTCTACCGGTTTCTTCTTAATCATGAAGATATCCACCATTATTACATTATACATCTCCTTCCATTGCGATTTCTTCAGGGGTACATAGTTGCGCCAGTTCGCATACCTGTTTCCTGCAAACGCCCAGTATATCCTGAAAACAAAGTTGAAAAAGAAGATATATGCCACTATAAAATGGGTGAAGCGTATAGCTCCAAACCAAAAGCTGAAATTGGCTTCACTGGCTGTCAGTATAGCCGGCGGTTCGGCTATCAGATAGCCGGTAATACACAGTATTACGATACAGAGCGCATTCAGCCAATGGAAGATTCGAACGGGAAGTTCCCATACGTAAACCTCTCTTAATTTCAGTTTACGACTTCGCATGAATGTTTTCATCAGAAGGTATCCATTTGATGTACATGTTTGCCCTCCTCGTCGTACAGGTGAACTGCACAAGCTAAGCAGGGGTCGAATGAATGTATAGTCCGCAGTATTTCAAGCGGCTGATGAGGATCGTGAACAGGCGTCCCGATGAGCGAAGCTTCGTAAGCGGAAAGTCCGCCTTTCTCGTCTCGTGGGGATGCATTCCACGTAGTGGGCACTACCATCTGATAATTCTTCACTTGCTTGTCTTCAATCACGATGAAGTGAGCCAGTGCGCCACGGGGAGCTTCGCTCAGTCCTACTCCTTTTGCCGACACAGGCCAAAGATCCGGTTCCCAAAGAGAATGTTCTACCATACGCGAATCGCCATAGCGAAGGTTCTCCATCAGTTTGTCGAATATTTCCAGTGCCCAGTCTGCTATCAACTTGCTTTCAAGTCCGCGGGCGGCGGTACGTCCTAAGGTGGAGAAGAGTGCTTCTACGGGGAGGCCCAGGGCTTTCAGTGTAGAATCTACCAGCGACTTCTGCGGTTCCTTTCCTGATGCATAAGCTATCAGCAGGCGAGACAACGGGCCTACTTCCATAGGGGTCTCTTTCCAGCGAGGCGTCTTTATCCAGCTATATTTATCTTCTACATTCAGATGCTTATAGGGAGGTTCGGGTCCTGTATAATTCAGGTTCGTTTGTCCTTCGTAGGGATGTAATCCTGACTGACTTCCTTCATAGGTATACCATGAGTGGTAGATGAATTCCTTGATCTCGTCAGGCGAATTGGCATCTACGGGATGTACTTTAGTGAGGTCGCGATCAAGAATGATGCCTCGGGGCATGAGATAGTTTTCAAAGTCTCCATACTCTCCCAGTGGCAGGTCGCCGTATGAGAGATAGTTGGAAATGCCTCCTCCGATGGCTCCCCATTCGTCTTTATAGGCTCCGGCTATCAGCAGGAGGTCGGGGATGTACACCTGGTCAATGAAGGTCTTTGCATCTTCAAGTTTCCGGCGTACAAAGGCAAGGCGTTCGGAGTTGATAGAATTGGCCTCGTTCAGGTTGATGCTGCAAGGCATACCACCCACCACAAAGTTGGGGTGAGGATTCTTTCCGCCGAATACGGTATGTACTTTCACAATTTCCTTCTGCCATTCCAAGGCTTCCAGGTAGTGGGCTACGGCAATCAGGTTTTGCTCGGGCGTGAGTTTATAGGCGGGATGACCCCAATAGCCGTTGGCAAAGATGCCCAACTGGCCACTTTCTACAAACTTCTTTATGCGTGCCTGAATGCCGGCAAAATATCCTTCGGAACTCTTTGGCCAAGCAGAGATACTTTGGGCAGCTTTTGCTGCAGCAACCGGATCTGCTTTCAATGAAGATATCACATCTACCCAGTCTAATGCGTGGAGATGATAGAAATGCACTACGTGGTCATGCATGTACAAGGTAGCAACCATCAGGTTACGCACCAGCTCAGCGCTGGGAGGAACCACAATTCCAAGCGCATTCTCTACGGCTCGTACGGAGCATAATGAATGGATTGAGGTACATACGCCGCATACGCGTCCTACAAAGGCCCATACATCGCGCGGGTCACGTCCTTTCACAATCGTTTCGATACCGCGAACGGCAGTTCCGGAACTGTAAGCGTCTTTGATGCGGCCACCTTCTATTTCTGCTTCGATTCGCAAATGGCCTTCGATTCGGGTAATCGGGTCTACTACTATTCTTTCTGACATATTATACTCCCTCCTCCTCTTCATTATTGATTAGTTGTTTCTTTCGGAAATTAGTGGCTATGGCATGAGCTGTCAAACCTGCTACGGTAATACCCCCAATGGCTAAGCCAACCTGATCGGCTGTGGCTTCAATGCCGAAGCCTTTGACGTTGGGGTTGTGTTTATAGAACGGACTGTTGTCCCAGAATCCGGCTTCGCTGCATCCTAAGCAAGGATGTCCGCTTTGGATGGGATAACTCACTCCTTCGTTCCATTTAATAATACCGCATGAGTTATAGGCGTTCGGACCTTTGCATCCTACTTTGTAGAGACAGTAGCCTTTCTTTGCATTCTCGTCGTCGAAGCTCTCTACAAACAAACCTGCGTCGAAGTTAGCGCGACGGTAGCAGGAATCGTGTACACGACGGGAGTAGAACGCCTTCGGGCGACCTAATCCGTCTAATTGCGGGATACCCTCGAAGGTCAGCATGTGTACGATGACGCCGGCCATTACTTCGGCAATGGGTGGACATCCTTGTACATTTATAATAGGCTTGCTACGGATAATCCGGTTTATGGGCTTTGCTCCCGTAGGATTCGGATTGGCTCCCTGTACGCATCCCGATGAAGCGCAGTTACCCCATGCAATGATAGCTTTGGCATCCTTGGCAGCATCTAATACGATTTGGCGAGCGCTTTTGCCGCCTATGCAACAATAGGCCTCGTTCTTCGTAGGCACCGAGCCTTCTATCATCAGCAGATATTCACCGGGATACTTGGCTATGGTGTCGGCCATCGAAGCTTCAGCCTGTTCGCCTGCAGGAGCCATTAGCGTTTCTGTATAGTCTAACGAAATCTTGTCGAACAAGAGTGTAGCCAATATCGGATGAGACGTTCTGATGAAGGATTCGCTGCAGCAGGTGCACTCCTGTAGATGGAGCCAGATAACCGGTAGGCGAGGCTTTGTTTCCAAAGCTTTCACCACCTGTGCCACACCGCTCGTTTCAAGTCCGAGCCAGGCAGCCATGGTTGTACAGAAAGTGAGGAAATCCCGGCGACTGATGCCTTTGTTGAGACAATCCTCATAAAATGTCGGCCTTTTTGTTTTCATACGATGAATTTATTAATAGTTTGTTATCTTTAGCATATTCGTGGTAGTTGTTCTCCTGCAGGCATATTCAAAATGCGGCTTCCTCCGAAAAGGGTTTTCATGCGCACCATGGGGCTACCTTTTTCCACGCGACCTATAATGACTGCTTCCTTTCCTTCGGGACGACTATGCAGGATACGCAAGGCTTCCGGTGCGTCCTTTTCGGGCAGGATAATGAGCATAATTCCCTCGTTGGCGATGAACAGAGGGTCGAGTCCTAATAAGTCGGCTGCCGAGCGTACCGATTCGGGTATCGGCAGGGAGGCTTCGTCAAGAATAATCTCTATAGAGGCAGTCGAGGCTATCTCATTCAAGGTTGTTACAACCCCGCCACGGGTAGGGTCGCGAAATACATGTACATCTACCGACTGTAGAAGAACGGTCGTTAGGCCATTAAGTGAAGCTGTATCGCTTTTGAGGGATGTTTCAAAGCCCAGACTCTCGCGGGCCGAAAGGATGGTGATGCCATGAACCCCGATAGGTCCGCTGCAAATAACCACATCGCCTTCCACAGCACGTTCGGGAGCTATCCATACGCCGTCGGCCACTGTGCCTACACCACTCGTATTGATAAACACTCCGTCGCATTTGCCACGCTCTACTACCTTGGTATCACCGGCTACGATGCTTACACCTGCGCGGTCGGCGGCTGCCTTCATGGAGGCTACGATTCGTTTAAGGTCGCTAATAAGAAGTCCTTCCTCCAGTATAAATCCGGCAGTAAGATAGAGTGGACGAGCGCCGCAGCAAGCCAAATCATTAACCGTACCGTTCACCGCCAGGTTGCCAATATCCCCACCGGGAAAGAAAAGCGGACTAACGACAAACGAATCTGTAGTAAATGCTATCCTGCCCTTCTCAACCGAAAAGACACACCCGTCATGGTTCTGCCTGAGCAACGGATTATCAAAGGCAGGATAAAACACCTCTCCGATTAGCCGATGCGTAAGTTTTCCTCCACCGCCATGTCCCATCAGCACACGATCGGACTCAGTAAAAGGAACACCACACACTATGTTATTTTCTTGAACCAAAGTCTTAATTATTAATTATCAATTAAATAAAAGGTTGCACAGCTTCCTTCCTGCGACACCATGGGCGCCCCTACCGGATGGTCGGGGGTACAGGTTGTGCCGAAGCAGGGGCATTGAGCAGGCTGTTTATAGCCTCGCATAATATCGCCCGCGATGCAAGTTTGCTTCTGGTGACCAATGATGGTCTTGCTGCTCGTTGCAGAGATGTGGCGTGCCGCGTCTCTATTATGCGCTGTACCGGGAGATGTGGCGTGCCACGTCTCTACAAAGCGCTTTTCGGCATCATAAGGGGCGTACTTTTCCCTAAGGCGGAGGCCACTGTCGGGGATTTCGCCTATGCCACGCCAATCGCAGGGGCATGGCTCCAGCATCTCGTCCATAAGGGCGCGGGCCTTTGGATTTCCCTCTTCGGGGACGGCGCGTTTGTAAGCGTTTACCACGTTGTAAGTTCCTCTTTCCAGCATGTCTATGCAGCAATAGATGCCATAGAGCAAGTCGGCAGGTTCGAAGCCGGTGACGGCCATTGGCGTTTGGTATTGCTCCGAAAGTTTCCGGTAGGCTGCGTTGCCGGTGATGGCGCATACATGACCTGCTGTAAGAAAGGCATCTACCACCGAGCGAGGGTCTTGCAGTATACTCTCCACGGCAGGAGACACCCTAAAGAACGAAGTCAGCAGCGAGAAATTCGTCAGTCCCCGGCGCAAAGCCTCCCTGAGGGCGGTAAGATGTACCGGCAGGGTAGTCTCGAAACCTATGGCAAAGAATATAACCTCCTTATCCTTATTCTCTTCAGCCAGTTGAACGGCGTCTAAGGGTGAATAAAGCAGGCGAACATCAGCTCCGCGAGCTTTGGCATGAAGCAAATCTTCACGGCTACCGGGTACTCGCATCATATCGCCAAAGGTAGCGAGGATGGTGGCGGGTCGAAGGGCCAAGTCTACGGCCAAGTCTATGGTAGGCTCAGGCGTAACGCAAACGGGGCATCCCGGCCCGTGCAGAAGGGTGATTTGCGAAGGCAGAATCTCCTGCAGGCGATAATAGGCGATGGCATACGTCTGCCCCCCGCATATCTCCATGATATTCCAGGGATGCGTTGTCATTTGGCTGATAGCTTGCGCAATCTGTATGACTGTTCTGTTTTCCCTATATTCGCTCGTATACTTCATACATTAATGGAAAGAGCCATTGTTTCAAACTCGTTCAGCGTTTTTTCTGCTTCCACCGGGTCTACCTGAGTGATAGCCATACCTGCATGAGCCAGTATGTAATCGCCCACTCCGGCTTCAACCCATTGAATACAAATCTTCTTCGAGATTCCCCCAAAGTCAACCGTTGCCATTCTAAGCTCCGGGATGGAGCAATCTAAACTCAGTATTTTACCAGGCACTGCGAGGCACATAATTTTTCTTTTTACATTAACCCCAAAAGTAAAGATAACTTTGATACAATGAGCACAAAGGATATTTTTTTTCTTGATTTATATCATTTTTTTCGAGGGCTGGGTACAGCCTTCGCATATCAGTTGGAGCAGTTGGTGTTCTTTGATGGTGAGATTTTGTCAATAGTTTTAGTCGTTTTGGACTTTTTTTGCGATAAATTCGAGCAAACGAATGATTTGATGAAAGATTTGAAATATAATTTATATACATTTCTGTTTTACATTTGCGTCGTATGTTAAAACGATAATCTGGATAAAAAATAATAAACGGCTTATGAATTATAAACTGAAAACATGGACGTCTGCCTGCAAGGGGGTGGGTGTCATTTTCCAAATAGAATAAGAAGACCGGCCGGTTTCGCTGACTATAGCGCACCAAACGGAGCCGGAATTTTGACAATTATGAAAATGATTTAGAATCTGAATCTTGCTTTCCCTCAATGCGTTTTATTTCTCTATCAAAGTCAGATTCAAATAACAGGTCTTGTTTGATGCGGTATTTTTCAAATTCACTTTCAGCGAAATTTTTTGCCGAAAGTGAAGTAATCGCTCCACTGTTTTGAAGAATATCACGGTCATCAGCTTCCAAGAACCGGTCAAGACGCTTCGCCCAATCTTCCATGCTCATCGGGATATGACGTTTTGCCCGGTCTTCTGCTAAATCCAAATAGGCATTGACAATACGACCCAATGACTCCAATTCGGTTTCAGTTAGATAATTCTTGGCGATGAAAACATCGGTTTTAACGATTTTACCATCGGGACTTTTTTCCCACGAAGTCAATCCCATGTGTTCTTTTTCCGCATTGGCTCTTGACCTAATGAGCTCCGCAGCCGTATGACCATGAACAGCATAATGAAGTTTGTTTTGAACTTTGGCGAAAAATTCTTTTGTAATTGCTGAATCCTTATTATAATCCATTGCAGTAGCATAGATGTCTGTTATTTTCTGATAAAAACGGCGTTCACTCAAACGAATTTCGCGGATTTCGGCAAGTAAGTGTTCAAAATAGTCCTCTCCCAAAAATGCGCCATTTTCCATACGTTTCCGGTCGATGACATAACCTCGAATGGCATAATCTCGCAAAATGGAGGTTGCCCATTGGCGGAAAGCGGTTGCTCGTTTGGAATTGACACGATAGCCGACAGATATAATGGCATCCAGATTGTAAAACTCAACATCACGGCTGACAGTCCGATTACCTTCTGTTTGAACTTGTGCAAAAATTGCACAGGTTGCATCTTTATTTAATTCTCCTTCTTGATAAATATTAGTTAAATGTTTAGTAATTACACTTCTATCTACCTCGAATAAAGTTGCTATTAGCTTTTGGGTAAGCCAAACGCTGTTATTTTGTATGCGAACTTCTATTCCATCTCCTTTCACTTGATTGGTGAAAATCAAAAACTCGGCAGTGCTGTTGCGAATTTGTATGTTATTCTTTTTAGTCATTACATGCGTTAGTTAAGCAAGAACAAGATTGTCTATATTTCACTATTAATTTCATTTTTAGACGTAGTTCTCAATTCGTTCATTAGCTTATTATAGGAACTGGGATATGTAGAGTCTTTTGATGTTAATTCCGAAGCTACATGTTTGGCTAATCCTTGCATATCCGGTATGAGAGGAGGATTTCCTGCTCCCATATCTATGGATAAGGGACAACCCGCAGATATAAAAAACGCTATTGGTTTTTTATCTTGTGAAAGAGTTTGCCTTAGAGATTTAAGATGCCTTGAAGCATCATGTGTCACCGTATTCATAAATTGTTATTTTTTTGTTCCACAATCAACATCCTCGCCTCAATCTGCAAAATCTCTGCTATTTCAACTAAAGTTTCCAATGAAGGCTGCGTTTTATTTGTACACCAGCGGGAAACAGTGATGGTACTTATATGCATCTTTTCAGCAAGCCATTTGTTCGTTACTTGCTTTTCTGCAAGAACGGCTTTTAATCTGTTAATTGTCTTTGTTTTCATTTTGAATTATCGTGAAGTGCAAATTTATTAAATTATTTTGATTATACAAAGGAAATAACTCTTAACTAAATAATCTTTTTTCAACTTGCTCACAAAGGTCTATTTCAAGAAAGAAACGGCAAGTCCAAGCCTCCGGTTTTGCCGAAAATCTTCCTTTTTGTACCTGAAATTGCAGTAAATAAAGTAACTGTCTTCTTCCTGTATTTCATATGTAGCAGGGTGAGCCTGTTTTGAAGTTTCATTTATATAAATAATACTCACTTCTCCTTCGTTGGTCATCAACCAATCCATTGTAGAGACCTTGCATGCAACGTCTCTACACACACGCAACGTCTGTCGTAGGACGAAATTGTCAAAATGATAGAATTGTCATATGTCAAATAGGTTGGCTCTTATTTAGTGGAGGTGGCAGCATTTGTCACCGATATGGTATGGATTTTTTCTTTTTCACGGATATATATATATATATATATATCCGCTTACCTAAAAATATTCCGTATTTGTAGACCTTTAATTTTTTGGTTATCCTGCATATCTTCACTAACCACCATTTCGCATTGGGCATCCACAGCAGAAGCGATTATCAAGCTATCCCAAAACGAAAAGGAATGTTTTTCGCGTAATAAGGAAGCTGAGAGCAAAATGTTTTCCGAAAAATCATGTACGATACATATTTTCAACATGCTGTTTGTGACAAAACGAATGTTACTTTCATTAAAGCCTTTACGTTTCAATACATTTGCTACCTCATTCATCACTTGCCAAGAAACAACAAACGTAGTGTTTCGCAAGTTTTCGGAAATAAAACACTCGCTAATTGAGCGTTTGGAACTGTCGTCGCTTGCAAAAAGATAAACCCAAACATTGCTGTCAACAAATATTCTATCGTACATGGCAATCGTTACGGTCAAACTTGTAGTCTTTTTCAATCACACGATGCTTTGAAGCAAATTGCAACAATTCGTCAACGTTCTTTTCCTTGTCCTGATTGTTCAAGTAGGTATAAATCCAAGACAAATCGCTTTCGTTGTCTGCCTTAATCAATAGTGTTTTCGCATCAAGAGAAACTGTCTGTATCATAATTCCAATCTTTAGTTGATCTTTATTCGACTGTAAAAGTACAATTTTTTTGTCTGAATTATGATATTATCTGATTTATTTGATACCATAGTTCTAATTTGGAGGACAAAACCTCCTATCCACTAATCCGACAAATTGGGGATGCAACGTCTGTCGTAGATCGAAATTGTCAAAATGATAGAATTGTCATTATGTCAAAAAATGGTCTTTTTTTTCTTTGATATTTGAGGCGATTTTGGGCTTTTAACACGAAAAACGCAAGGATTTGCGGGTTTGTAAAATACAAAAAGACAGCAATGATGAGTTAAAAATTGAAAATTGAAAGTAGAGAGCGGGAATGATGCTCTACTATTTGTATTTTCCTTTCAATAGCTGCCATAACGTCATTAAGGTGCTTAAGGGATTTAAGGGCATTATAGATCTTAACAGATCTTAATATTAACCAAATAATAGCTAATATTAAATACTATTCACAATTCATCCTCATCTCTTTGGAAAATCATTTAGATCATTTTTAAAATCATCTAAATGAAATTTCCAAATTATGCTGATGACGTCCGACAATCATCTAAATGATTTCCCCAAAAGAAGCCGTCTTTTCAAAATATTTTTCCCAAATATTGACAAAAGCTTTACATATCCGATAGTTTTGGCCGTTTTGTTCGAAGCTCCGAATTTCTCGTAACATAAAAAAGCCCCTTTTCCTGACAAAAGGGGGCCATTTTAACTGTTTTTAATTGACAAGTGATCAGCGTGAAGACTTCTTCGCCAGAAGTTGTTTTGTCCGGTTTAAATGCCTCTCATGCGGTCTTCGAAGGCGGAAAGGGCGGCTTTGGCGCCTTCACCCATTGAGATGATGATTTGTTTATAGGGGACGATAGACACATCGCCTGCAGCGTATACGCCGGGTTGTGAAGTGCGATTGTGGGCATCTATCTCTATTTCGCCTACCCTGTTGGTAGTTACTATATCTTTGAATACGGAACTATTGGCAGATAAGCCTATTTGAACGAATACTCCGTCGAGATCCATGGTTCGCTCTTCTTCCGTTTTGCGGTTCTTTATCTTAAGAGCCGTTACTTTCTCGCCGTTGCCTATCACTTCCAAGGTTTGAGAAGAGGTAAAGATTTCGATATTGGATTGTTGACGGGCTTTTTCCTGCAATACCTTGTCTGCCTTCAGTTCGTCGAGAAACTCGAAGACTGTTACCTTGGAACAGATGCCCGAAAGGTCGATGGCTGCTTCGATGCCGGAGTTGCCTCCGCCTATAACGGCTACGTGCTTGCCTTTGTAGAAGGGACCGTCGCAATGAGGACAGAAAGCTACGCCACGGCCGATGTACTCCGATTCGCCCGGTACATTCAGTCGCCTCCAACTGGCTCCGGTTGCTATGATCAGCGAGGGAGCGATAAAGGTCTCGCCTGAAGCTGTGGTAACTACCTTCTCTTTATCGCGCAGTTCCACTTTCTCTACCCGGCGATGCTCGAAGAGGTCTATGGGGTAATTTTGGATATGCGTTTTCAGATGAGCTGCCAGCTCTTCGCCCGTAGTGTAAGGTACGGAAATGAGGTTTTCGATGCCTACCGTTTCCTTTACCTGACCGCCAACGCGATCGGCAAGAAGGGCTACATTGAGACCTTTGCGGGCAGTATAGATAGCGGCTGAGCTGCCTGAAGGGCCTCCTCCTACCACAATCACGTCGTAGTTCTTAACCGGAGCTTCTGTCTTTTCGGCGTCGACACCGTACTGATCCTCTAATTTCTCCAGCAGTTCGCCAAAGTCGGATTTACCCACATGCAGTAGTTTGCCATCGGCAAAGACGGAGGGTACACCTTGTATCTTCAACGCCTCTACCTCGTCTTGATGGATGCCTCCATCTACCATCTCGTGGCTAATACGTGGGTTGAGCAAGGCTATCAGGTTGAGGGCTTGCACTACATCGGGGCAGTTGGTACAGGTGAGGGATACGTAGGTGGTAAGGTGAATATCGCCTTTCAAGGCCATTACCCGGTTGCAGATGCTCTTGTCGGGTATGTTTTTCCCTTTCCCGTCGCTATTGAGAATAGCCATCAGGAGGGAGGTGAACTCGTGTCCGTTGGGTATGCCACGGAAACGTATGCCGGTAGCTTCGCCGTTCATCAACAAAGAGAATGCCAACTCTTGTCCTTCATTTACGCGGCAGGTAATATGGTCAGAAGAAGCAGCTACCTCTTGGAGCAACTCCAGCAGTTCCTCCCGGCTTTCGTGAGAAAGCGGGGAGGTGATGTCCAAAACATAATAGGCTTCTAATGTAGAAAATATGCTTTGTAACTGTTCCTGAAGTTGTATTTTAAAAGTTGGATCCAGCATTAGATCTTTCCTACCAAGTCAATACTGGGGATAAGGGTGGCATCGCCCTTCTTCCATTTGGCAGGACATACTTCGTTGGGGTGAGCAGCTACAAACTGAGCAGCTTCTACCTTGCGCAACAGTTCGTCGGCATTACGGCCGATACCGTTGTCGTGAATCTCTGTAATCTTGATTTTTCCTTCCGGATTTACTACGAAGGTACCGCGATAAGCCAAACCTTCTTCTTCAATCAATACGCCGAAAGCACGAGCCAGTGCACCGGTGTGGTCGGCAAGCATCGGGTAGTTAATCTTGCGGATGGTTTCCGAAGCATCGTGCCAAGCTTTGTGTGTGAAGTGAGTGTCGGTACTTACCGAGTAAACCTCAACACCCAGTTCCTGGAACTTTGCATATTTATCGGCCATGTCTGCCAATTCTGTTGGACATACAAAGGTGAAGTCGGCGGGATAGAAAAAGAAGATAGCCCATTTTCCCAATACGTCATTGCTACTTACTGTTTTGAAACCTCCTTTGTGATAAGCCTGGAGCTTGAACTCCGGCAACTGTGAATTAATAATTGGTTGCATAATGTGTTGTTTTTTTTAATTGATAAATTATTCTATTAATGTTTTTTCCTGGTACAAATGTATGGCAACCTTTTTCACATTCCAACTCAATATTTTTATCTCAGGATAGACAAAATCTATATAACAACTATGCTCGGGAGCGAGGTCTTTCCTCACCAGTCGTCGTACGGCGTAAGTAAATATTCAAAATGTGTCGTGTATAATAATGGATAACTATTTTTGTGATATATTTGACGCATGAAAGAGCCACCGAAGAACCATGAAATAGAACATCTATTTAGAGCATTGTTCAAAGAGAGTGCTCATATATTGATTTTCTATGCGGCCAAGTTTGTAGACTGTGACACGGCTGAAGATCTTGTTCAGGATGTCTTCCTTAAAATATGGAATAAGCGTTCGTTTATCTTCATAAAGGAGGGTATTCATTCCTATCTATACCAAGCAACCCGCCATGCCTGTCTCGATTATCTGAAGCATCAGGAGGTGAAAGTCGGATATGAAAATGCTGTCAGATTCAAGCTGAAAATTGAGGAATTGTATTTTACCGACGATCCGTCTTTCCTCTTTAAAGAAGACAATCGCTTGTCGTCTATCTACAATGAGATTGACAAGCTGCCCGATAAATGCCGGGAAATTTTCGTTATGGCCTATTTAGAGGAACGAAAGACAGCAGAAATAGCCACCCTCCTCAATATATCCAAGCGCACAGTAGAAGCCCAATTATACAAAGCCCTCAAACAAATACGCGAAGCCCTCCTTTGACAATCATTTTTTTGTAGTTCGTAAGTATATTTTTCCGATGAATCGTGTATATAACAAAGAAGAATTGATATGCCTGAAAACATGAATGACATAGAAGGACTGATGATTCGCTTCCTGCATGAGGATATTTCGGAAAACGAACTCCGGGAGTTGGATCATTGGCTACAGGAATCCCCCGAAAACAAAGAATCCTTTTTCCAACTCAAAAACACCTTCGACTCGATAAAGAACCATAAGTTGCTTAGTGAAGAAGAGATAGAGAAGAGTTGGCAAAGGATGCAACAGAAAATGCAGGAGAGTAAAAAGATTATGCCTGCTTCATCCGGCAAGAGGTTCTTCATGCATTCACTTAGATACATAGCCGTAGCAATTATAGCCATCGCTTTGGGAACAGGAATTGGCATATATATCGAAACCTATACCCCCAATCAATCTGCTGAGGAGGAAAATCTGGTAGCATTTAATGAAATACAGGTGAAAAAGGGAGGCACGCCGAGTACCATTACCTTGTCTGACGGGAGCATCGTGTCGTTGAATGCCTCCACCACGTTCCGCTATCCTACAACTTTCTCAAAAAACTTTCGCGAAGTTTATTTAGATGGCGAAGCCTTTTTTGAAGTGGCTCCAAACGAAGCAATACCTTTTGTTGTAAAGCTGAAACAACAGAGCATAACGGTACACGGTACAAGTTTCAATGTAGAAGCCTATCACAATGCATCCTACTCAATCATCACGCTCATAAACGGAAGTATATCCCTCGAGACATTAAACAAAAGCGGAGTGAAGATAAGCAGCATCTTATTACAACCCGGTCAGAAAGCTTATTTTGATAGTTCTTCTGAATTGGTTTCATTAGAGAAATCAGATAACTCGCTGGCAAAGGAATGGCTCAACGGCAGTTTCAAATTCAAGGATGAGCCTTTGGAGATAATAACCAAACGATTGGAGAATTATTACGGTGTAAACATTTATTTGGACGACGAGAGCCTGAAGCACATCCGGTATACCGGCTCTTTTTCAATCGAGCAAGGCATCCAACAAATATTACACATCATTAATGGAGAGAAACAATTTTTGTTTCAACAAACAGGAAACGATATACACATAAAGAAGAAATAGATATGTAGAACCTTTAATACTAACAGCCTATGTAACACCACCCAGTAAAAAAAGAACCGGAAAATGCTTGCAACACTCTCCGATTCACACATTCTTTAGTTAACCACTCTTCCGTTATTCAATTGCTAACTGTTGGCGAAAGAGGTATTAATCACAAAAACATTCAAAAGTATGAAGAAAAAACGAATCAACAGTCACAAACTGTGTCTTAAAATCAGGCGGATTATGAAAATCACAACAATCCTCATCCTGGCAAGTATTCTTCACGTATCGGCAGCAACCTATGCGCAAGAACATCGCATATCAGTCCAGATTAATGATGGTACATTTTATGACGTTGTCTCTCAAATAGAAAAACAATCGGAATTCATGTTTTTCTATAAAAGTGATGAGATTGACAACAACCAACGTGTGACGATGGAAGCTAAAAACAAATTAGTTTCCGACATATTGAACGAGCTACTTGTTAACCGCGGTCTCTCATACCGCATTGTAGACAAACACATCTTGATAACAAAGGCTCTACCCGCTTCTCAGCAACAAGGCACCCGCATCATTGGTACGATAACCGATGAAACCGGCGAACCGATAATAGGAGCCAACGTAATTGAAAAGGGAACAGCCAATGGAATCATTACAGATATTGATGGAAAATTCACGCTTGATATTATCAACATTCGGGGCGCCGTACTGGTTGTTACTTACATTGGATATACCGCTAAAGAAGTACCGGTAGGCAATCAGCGTAACATCCAAATACAATTATCAGAAAGTTCTCAGACACTGGAAGAAGTGGTTGTTGTGGGATATGGTGTACAAAAGAAAAAATTGGTTACAGGTGCAAACATCCAGGTAAAAGGTGATGACATCAATAAGCGTAATTCGCAAAATGCGTTGGAGGCTTTGGTGGGACAGTCTCCCGGTGTTCAAATATCCCAATCTTCAGGGCAGCCCGGTGAAGACTTCAGAGTAAGTATTCGTGGTTTGGGTACCGTAGGCGATGCTACGCCCCTTTATATTGTCGACGGCGTGCAGACAACGAGTATCGCATATATCAACCCTTCGGAAATAGAGTCGATCGATATTTTGAAAGATGCTGCTTCAGCCGCTATCTATGGAGCGCGTGCTGCAAACGGTGTTATCATCATTACAACGAAAACAGGTAAACCCGGAAAAGGAACCATTTCGTACGACGGATATATCGGATTTCAAAACCCTTCTAAAGTAGCGAAGGTATTGAATGCCCCTGAATATGCTATGATTCAGAATGAGGCAGCCGTCAATTCGGGAAAGAACCCCTACGACTGGCAGAATCAATTTGGTATAAACCTGAATGCTATCGGTAACGGTACAGACTGGTTAGATCAAATCATTCAAAAGAATGCGGTAACACAGAACCACGTTCTCTCGACAACCGGAGGAACAGAGCAAAGCGTTTATTCCATGTCGCTGTCTTATAGCTCGCAAGAAGGCGTTATCGGTGGCTCCAAGTTCTCGAATAACGATCGCTATACTTTCCGTATTAACAGTGACCATAAGGTGTACAAAGACATCATCAGGGTAGGCGAACATGTCGCTTTCTCGTATGCCGAAAGAAGAGGTGTAAGCACGGGTAACCAATACAGCAACCTCATCCACGACGCCCTTCAGGCAACTCCTTTCCTTCCTGTTTACGATGACGAAGGAGGTTATCACATGGCTACGTCGTGGTACCCTGAAGAGACGAACCCCGTAGGTTCTATGGCTTTAAAGAATCTGAATAAAACCGAGAACAATAATTTCCTGGGTGATGTGTTCATCGAAATCCAACCCATCAAAGGGCTGAAGTATAAAAGTACATTCGGTCTGGATTTCACGAATCTTACCTATCGGAAGTATCTGCCTGAATATCGGTTGAGCACATCAGATATGAATCAGATGGACTATGTAGAACAACGGGCAAACAAAATGTATAGTTACTCCTGGGAAAACACTTTAAACTATGATTTCAAAATAAATACCAAACACTCCTTTGGCGTCCTTCTCGGTATGCAAGCTCGTAGAGTAGGAGGAGCCAATATGTATGCATTAAAAAGACAATTAACATTTAGCGATTTCGACCATGCTTGGCTTGACAATGCAAAGAATGTAAATACCGGACAGGTGACCGCTGAGGGCAAACCGGTTGACAGAGATAATTTATTGTCGTATTTTGGTCGTGTGAGCTATAACTATCAGGAAAAATACATGTTGAATGCAACCATACGTGCAGATGCTTCTTCTCGTTTTGGAGCAAATCACAGATGGGGATATTTCCCTTCGGTTTCAGCCGGATGGGTGCTGACGAATGAAGAGTTCCTTTCTTCAATCAAGGACTATGTGAATTTCCTCAAGCTCAGAGTAAGTTGGGGACAAAACGGTAACCAGAATATCACGCAATATTCATATCTCGCAACGATTGCTTCAACGGCCAATTATGAGTTTGGACCGAATGACAATACCAATGTCAACAACGTAGGTTCCTATCAAAACAGAATGCCGAATCCGGATATCAAATGGGAAACTTCCGAACAATTTGATGCAGGTATCGACGCCCAGTTTGCAGATGGAAAACTGAATGTGGCTTTAGACTATTATAGCAAAACAACCAAAGACTGGTTGGTACAGGTTCCGGTAGCAGCCATCATAGGTGCGGCTACCAGTCCGTATATCAATGGCGGCAGCATCCGAAATAGCGGTGTTGAATTGGGCTTGGGCTATAATAACAAGGTAAGCGGCCTTTCCTACTCAATCAATGGAAATATTGCCTATAATAAGAATGAGGTACTCGATATTCCTAATTCGGAAGGTATCATTCACGGAGCACAGGACGTATTGTTCAAGGGAATGCAGGAAATGAACAGGGCGCAGGAAGGGTATCCTATCGGTTACTTCTGGGGTCTGGATATGGCAGGCATCTTCCAGAATCAATCGGAAATCGACAATTATAAATCAGCGGATGGCAAAGTTATTCAACCCAATGCCTTGCCGGGCGATGTGAAATTCATTGATCACAATGGAGACGGACAAATCGATATGAAAGACAATATCGACTTAGGCAACCCTTATCCTGATATTACCATGGGTCTCACGTTTACTTTGGCTTACAAAGGCTTTGACTTATACTTTGCAAGTAGTGGTTCTTTTGGTCATCAGATAGCACAAGCTTATAGAGCCATGGACAGATTCCAATACAACTCTCCGAGTAAAATATTAGGTCGTTGGACAGGAGAGGGCTCTACTAATTCTCTGCCACGCGTTACACAAGGTGATGAGAAAAATGGAAACTGGATGTATAACTCTCAACTGTATGTTGAAAATGCCGATTTCTGGCGGATCAGCAATATTACGTTAGGGTATGATTTTAACAGACTGATTAAAAAATCACCGCTGGGACAACTTCGGTTGTATGCAACGGTTCAGAATATGCTGACGGTAACGAATTATTCGGGAATGGATCCTGATGTAGGTTACACTAATGATATTGACAGATACCCGTGGAGTTCAGGTATTGACCTGGGTTTTTATCCCAGACCCCGTACGATTCTGTTTGGAGTAAATATTAAATTTTAAAAGCAAGAAGTTATGAAAAGATATATAATAAATACAGGTTTGGCATTAGTTTCATTCGCCTTCCTAACATCATGCAGTAATAGCTTCCTGGATAGCGAACCTATGACCCAGACGACAAATGCAAGCTATTACAAGACACAGCAAGACGCTTGGGAAACCTTGGTTGGCTGTTATAATCAATTACCGGGCGGATATGGCGACTTTTTCGTAATTGCCAATATAGCTTCCGATGATTGTTATGGCGGTGGAGGATATACAGACGCTTTTGGGAATCAGATTTGGGATGAATGGACGGATTATAATGATCTGGAAATTAACCGTTATACATGGAGCGGTCGTTTTTACAAGGCCATTCGCCGATGCCATGTTTTAGTGGAAAATCTGGACCAAATAGATTGGGGAAAACAACCCGAATTAAAAGTAAGGTATGAAGCTGAAGCACGTATGTTAAGGGCTTATTTCTACTTCGAAATGCAGCGTAATTTCGGGCATATTCCATTGATTACCTCATCGGAAGGCAAATTGATTCCACAAACAGACCCCGATGAAGTCTATGCTTATATTATCGAGGATTTGAAGTTTGCAGCCAATAATCTACCCGCTATAAAATTTCAGGATGCTGCAACGGCTGAATTCGGACGTGTCACCAAATGGGCGGCTATAGGACTCTTGGCCAGGACTTATTTGTTCTATACAGGGTATTATGGCAAGGCAGAGGCTCCCGGACTGACAAAGACTGAAGTAGTCTCTTTTCTGGAGAATTGCATCAGTAACAGCGGTCATTCCTTAGTGCCGAAATATGGTTCCTTATGGCCATGGTCTATGAGGGTGGATTACCATAAAGACAATACGTTATCGTATGCCGGTGAATATAATCCCGAAATAGTATTCGCGATTAAACATTCAACACTGCGTTCAAATCAGGTACATCGTTATTGCGGCATGCGCGGAAATGAAAAAGCCGGTGATTATGATCCGTTCTATCCCGGTTGGGGCATGGCTACTGTTACAGCAAAATGTTTCAATAGTTTTGATCCGGCAGATACCCGCCGCTTTGCTTCCATCATCGACTTGAAGGGTGAAAACATTCCCAATACAGGCAACGACCAGCGCGAGTTTACAGGCTATGCTCAGAAAAAATATCAAACACTGACCGATCCGAATAATATCACCAGCTCCTATCCTCAATCGATAGGAGGTTCCAGTTGGCAAGCTGAAGCACAAGATTTATTCTTGATTCGGTATTCGGATATCCTGCTTATGGCTGCAGAATTGGAATTAGAGTCCAATCCGGCTAATTCGCAGAAATATTTAGACTTGGTACGCAATCGTGCTTTTGGAGATACGAATCACACCGTTACGGCAACAAAGGAATCTATTTTCAATGAAAGAGGCTACGAATTTGTTTTCGAGGGAATACGTTATTACGATGTTCTCAGACAAGGACTCACGCGTGCCAAAGAAATCCTGGATGTGAAAAACGATATTGTTTTGAATGGAAAGCAACAAGCCGTTAAGAATATAGATTTTCCTCTCATCAAGGCAGGTTTGTTAAGGATACCTGAAAGTGAGATATTAATATCTGAAGGTATGTTGATTCAGAATCCCGGATGGTAATAATTAAATATATATAGTACAAACTTAAATAAATATGATTATGACGAGGTACCTTTTATTATTTGCTATTTTAATGGGTTTTTCTTTTGGTATGAATGCCCAGGCACCTAAACTGCAGAAGCAGGGGAATGCTACCCAGTTAATCGTGGACGGCAAGCCCTTCCTGATGCTTGGCGGTGAATTACATAATTCTGCTTGTTCAAATATTGAGTATATGGATGCCATCTGGCCCCGTATGAAGGCTTTGAACATGAATACGATATTAGCTCCTGTATCGTGGGAGATAATAGAGCCGACAGAAGGTAAATTTGATTTTGAAATTGTAGATGCTATGATCAGCGGAGCAGAAAAATCACAAATTAAGTTAGTGATTTTATGGTTTGCAAGCTGGAAGAATGGTGGCTCTATTTATATGCCGTCGTGGGTGAAGAAAGATTTCAAACGTTTCCCCAGGGCGGTTGACCAGCAAGGGACGAGTATAGAAATTCTTTCCACCCTTTCCGAAGAATCTATGAAAGCCGATGCAAAAGCCTTCGCTGCCTTTATGAAACATGTACGTGAAGTGGATAAGAATCATACTATCTTGATGATACAGGTTGAGAACGAAACGGGTATATTAAACACACCTCGCGACTTCTCTGCAGCAGCTAATAAAGCATTCAATGGCCCTATTCCTCAGGATTTGTCTGCTTATCTGAGCAAGAATAAAAACAATTTAACGCCTGAGCTTTCAAAAGTATGGCGTGAGAATGGCTCGAAAACAACCGGTACATGGGAAGAAGTTTTTGGCAAAAGCTCTGTTGATGCAAAAGACTGGAGAGCTATGTCTTTCTATACCGAAGAGATTTTTATGGCTTATCATTATGCCCGTTATATCGGCTATGTGGCTCAGGAAGGGAAGAAGGAGTATAATATTCCGATGTATGTGAATGCTTGGTTGAAAGGCCCTGATTATCCCTGGACAGGGAGATTCCCCGGTGGCGGACCGCTGCCGCAGGTATTCGACTTGTGGAAATGTGCCGGCCCTGCTCTTGACTTCCTTTCGCCGGATATTTATCTGCCTATCTTCAAAGAGGTGGTTGAGAATTTCGACAGATTAGGTAATCCTATGTTTATCCCCGAAACCCGTGGTGGCGATATTGGCGCTTCCAGATTCTTGTGGGGCTTAGGCGAGCATAACCTGATGGGATTTTCTCCTTTCGGCATCGACCGCATGAGAAGAATACCCGGCGCTCCTACTGCTGCCGTACCTGCTGTTGACCCCTTAGCTGAAACGTATGCCTTGGTAGATGGCATGAGCGAACTGATTCTTCAACATCAGGGCAAAGGGACAATACGTGGTATTTTGGTAGATAAAGAAAATCCGGAACAGACGTTTGATATGGGCAACTATATCGTTACGGCCGACGCTTCAAGTACACAGTTGCTCGAGAATTCTGCAGCAGGCGGCTTAATCATCCAATTGGGCAGTGATGAATATATCGTACTGGGCAGAAACCTGAACGTACGCTTTGCTCCGAAAGTGCCGGGTGATTTACCACTCATCGGCGTAGACAAGGTGTACGAAGGCGTATTTAAGGCCGGTAAATGGATTCCCGGCAGATTACTGAATGGCGATGAAACCCATTGCAGTACGTTCTCCGGCACCGGCCTTAAAATGCCGGGTACAAGTATCCAAAAGATATCTCTTTACAGATATAAATAATTGGGACAAATGAGTGGGAGTGACCAAAACAGCTTTTTGGTCACTCTCTTTTTTGGTGGAATTTATGATTCCCGAGCAATCGAATGTAGGTATTTATGTACATGGATTGGATGAATTGCAGATATGGGACAACTATGGCATAGAACCTTGTTTGCAAACTATCTCCCGGTAACCCGGTACACCGCTTAATATAATATTAATTATTGGCATAATTCGATTTGCTTTCCTTCAACATTTCCTAAATCCATAGATGTTAGAATAGTTATATATGTTACTGATGTAATTTTTGATATAAGACTACCTACTTTTGTGAATTCATAAATTTCTTTACCACTATCATTCTTTAAAAATAAAACTTGTTTTATTTCATTTTTATCATTGGTTTGTATTTTAAGAATGTAATAATTACTATTCTCTTGCTTACTCTTAACAATACCTTTAAACTCTACTTCGTAAAGTGTCCTTTTGTAGAATGATTGACAATCTTCACTTCTGCTGTAAGTAGATAATAAAATAGTGATTAATAATATAATTGCTTTCATGATATTAAGTAATTTATGGATTATTCAATTTGAAAAAAACTAAGATAGGGTTGTCTTCATCCGAGATATTTATTTTAGGTAACCCTTCAATATTTTGATAATTGAAAGCAGAAACAAGCGCAATAAATAACCCACCTTCGGTACCTACTATATTATATTGAAGTAAAGAATTTAATTCTTCATTATTCGAAAATTTTACAACATATTGTTGTTCTCTGTTTTTGTTGAAAAACCAATTGAAAATATAATTTTGTTTTTCAAAGTTAAGGATTATCCAATCTGGTGAGTCAATATATTTAAGAAAACTTACTTTGTCATTCTGTTTAAAATATTTTAATAAAATACTGGAATCTTTTGATGGAACCTCGACAACTCTATTTATATCCTCCATTGATGCCCAATAACTGCCGAAATTAAATGTATAATAGGGAATAACGACTCCAATTTTATTTATTTTGTAAATTGTATTGTTAAAACTTGGTAAATATAGTGCGTACTCTTTAGTTATTTGGAATGAATTATCACCATAATTATACCCTTTAGCTATGGCTTGAATTTCTTGTCTAATCATATGCATTTCCTTATCTGCAATTACCAATATACTATCAGATCCAACCATATTAACCTGATCATCAAATAGATAAATACTGTTAAATCTTGCAAAATTACCATACATATGAGATAATTCGGTAGTTTTAACATACCTCCCAGTAAAATCAAACTCCAAGATTTGTTTTTTTCCAACATTCATAATGAGTATGGATTCATCATCAGCCCAGAAGTGAGAAAACTCATGCACTTCACCCGGACCATTGCCTATTGCATCAATGACGCTGTATATTTTTCCTTCTTTTGTAAATACAACAATCTTTTTTATCTCGCCTATAATGTAATACTTAGATGTGATACATAGTCGATAGTGGCTACTAATGAGGGCATTATCCTGTATAGACAATGGAATAACATGATTAATGTCTATAGAAGGAGCTTCTTTTGATTGGAGGTTAACATCAATAACGTTATCAATTTTGGGAGATGAGCAAGCCATTGCACCAAAAATTATAACATACACACTGTATTTAGCAAATTTCATGTTGATAAATAATTTGTTTATGAATATTAAAACATAATTGTGCTTATGGTGGTTGATAATACCAAAGTGGGCAAAGGTGATGTCTTTGGGGAATACAATCTCTTTCCCTTACCACTCACCAAGTGGATAATCTCGTCTTTCTTCTTTTTATCTGCACTCTGGCAGGATACAAAGAACAAGCTAAGGAGTATGAGTGTCGTATTCTTCATTCAATATAAGTAATTATTGATGTGGACTTTGTGATTTAAAAAGGTTAGCATCACGTGTAATCATTCGACAGGGTTAATAACAAAGCACATTCATTCTTTCTTTCAATACATTAGCAAATTTCCCCGAAAAAATGATTATACAAAATTATTTGCAATATATTTTCCTTAATAATACTTAATCTCGTTTATTGGTAGACTATATTATTTGAAAAAAATAATAAATTTACCATGAATAAATCAATATCTTTTATTATCTTCTTACTCGTGATAACAGAGCAGTATTTGCGATCTTGTTTATAGATGTCATTATTATGTTCTTCCAATAAAGATTGTTTTATTTGCAGACTATTCTTTCACTAAATCAAATCGTTGAAAACTCAAAATATCATCACTAAATTCAGGGTTCAGATAATGACTGCTTGAAATATATAAGCCGTCTTCCCTAATAAACATCACCGTAGAATTATATGTATAATCAGGGAATAAAGTCTCACCAATAATATTGAAATCTTTGTCGAGAATAATAATCGAGAAGTTTTTACGTCCATATTGCATAAGTTCAAGACCACGTATTCCTTTTTCTATCTCTGTTTTAGGGTAAGCAATTCTGTAATATATATCCCTATACTTATCATAATGCATGTTACCATAATTAGGATTTTCACAAATATCTTCAGCTGTTAGATTACCATAATCATCTATTAGTTTTACTTTGTCAATATATTTGCTTTTTATTGTAACTCGTTTAATAGAATTGTGATCAATGGATGTTATATATATATCCTCGTCAAAATGAAAAGCATACACAAATTGTTTTCCATTATAACAACGACTGATATATTCTTCTACTCCAAAAGCTTTTGCCTTATTGTCTGCACCAGAAAAAGTTGGGTAAGATAAACCCCTTAATGCATGTACCGATTTATCTGTCATATTAATAACTGCACATACCGGATTCTTTTCTGCCCATCTATTACAATTTGGTACTATATATATATCATCATCAATAAAAAGGAGAGGTCTATATACATGAGATATTGACGGATTTGCTAACAATGGAACTTTATCTACAGTTTCCTCATAAAGCATTACATCTTTTACGGTAGCATTTTTATCTATTAAGTAAATTACTTGGATATTACTATTTGTTAAAAATATACTATCCATGTTTTTAATTGCATATCCAGTAAATAAGCCAACACCATTTGCGCCTTCAATAGTTGGTTTAATTTTGAATTCTAAATTGGTTGAATTTATATCATAAAACAAAATTTCATTTTGTCCTTGATTCTGAAATGTTAAATACTCTTTCCCGTTTTCATCAGTGAAAGTAAATAAAGCTAAAATAAACGATTTTGTGTTTCTATCAAGTGCAAAAGATAGTTGTTTATTAGATTTTAACAAATAATATGTATCCTTCCGTTCTGATTTATTATCAGAACAAGATAACATGATTGTAATAAGAAGTACAATTGTTTCAAAATATAGTGTTTTCATATTGAATTAATTTAAAAAATACTACATCCAATCTATTGGGAAGCATAACATGAGTTAGTTTTATAAGTGGTTATATAATTTCATATAAATCAAAATAGGCTAAAGAATCATCCGGGTCGCTTATTATGCAATATCCTTTCTGTTCATTTTCATCTATTACAAGACAATTAATCTCTTTGTTAGACTTAAGGATTTTAATAGGATTACCTTCCCAATCAATAATACGGATTTGTGAATCTGCATTTTGAGAATCATCTTTTCTCTCACTGTAAACAATAAAAATATACTTTGATGACACAGCAACTGATTTTATTCCACGCTCTACATCATATCCATTTCTAACTGAAAGAACACTTCCTGTCGTATACTTATAATTATAATTTCCCATAAGAATACTTTTAACCAATATTGGCTGGTAGATATTAGTATGATAATCATATATTTCTAAAATGTGAGATGAAAAAGTAACAAACATCTGTGCCGAAGGATTTTTCTCAAAATCTACTTGATGGAACATGGCTCTCGCTTCTATTGGTATATTTTTTTCTTCATACCAATAAGTTGGATATTCTCCAAATTCATATATAGTTCCACCATGATTATTTATCAGAGAATAACGCTTTTCATATAAACCAGATGATAGAAACAATGAATCGTTGAGTGGATATAAATGATTACTCAGGTGAGAAACTTGAAAAAGCTTTTCCATATTTTTGCTTCCAGCAAGCAACAACTTTTTTGAAATAATATAAGCAGTAGATGTTTGACGACAAAATATGAATAATTCATTATTGCTAAAATGAATTTCTAAAGGGCTTATTAATTCATTTGGTCCATTTCCAACAGGAATGATTTTTTTTATTATTTTTTGTTTTTGGATATCGAATACATGTATCAATGTGTCTCCTCTAAAATCATTAATAAATAGCAAATTACTATCCTTCATTATTTGCATTGAGATACCTAATATGTCGGGATAAGGTATTAATATAAGATTAATCTCTTTTTCTGAATTAAAACTCAATTGTTTTTTATTATATGAGCAAGAATTGAGTGCGAATATAATTGTTATAGATAAAATTACCATCTTTTTCATATGCAAATTAGATTAAATTTTAAAAATCATTAATACTTATTTTATTTAATGATGCAACATTCATTTTTTCAATACATTGGCGAATTTCTAAAAAAAAAAACGATTATACAAAATTATTCGCAATATATTTTCTTTAATAATTGCTACTATCGATGGTTGTGGATACAAGCTTATAGTACATGATCTACCCGTAGATAGACCAGGGTGCCTAAAAAAGCGACCTCGAGGATCTCGGGGCCGCTTTTGGATAACCAATAACGATTGTCTACTTTACATGGATTTCTATTGTTGCATCTGAAAATTTATCGGAGGTGGCTTTCAGGTTGATATTGCCTTTTTTGCCGTTGTTCTGAACTACTACGAGGGCTTTGCCTGAGAAGGCGTGGCGGTCGGGGTTTTTCAGGCTGATGGAATCGTTTTGATTACCATTGTCGGTTCCGGCTATGAAGCCATTGCCTTGAACGGAAAAATGCAGCAAGTTGTTGGCATTGGGCACTATATTCCCATCTTTGTCTTGTATCTCTACGGTGACGAAAGACAGGTCTGTACCATCTGCCTGAATCGTTGAACGGTCTGGCGTCATCACTATCCTGGATGCTTCGCCTGCCGTATGAATCTCTTGCGTCAGCACTTCTTTCCCTCCTTTGCGAGAAACTGCTTTCAGTGTACCGGGAGTAAACGGAACCCTCCACGTTACATGGTAGGTGGTATCCGTTTTGGAACGAGCTCCCAAGCTTTGATTGTTCAGGAAAAGCTCTACTTCGTCGGCCTGATTGTAGTAAGCCCATACGTCAACTTCCTCGCCTTCCGTCCAATTCCAATGTGGGAAAAGGTGCAAGACAGGCTTGTCTGTCCATTCGCTTTGGTACATATAGTAGACGTCTTTTGGGAAACCGGCTAAATCGACTATCCCAAAGAAACTGCTGCGACTGGGCCAGCCGTAAGGGGTAGGTTCTCCCAGATAATCAAATCCCGTCCATACAAACATGCCCGATACAAATGGGGAATTCTTGACTGCGTTCCATGAAACTTCGTGGGTTGACCCCCAGGGAACACGGCAATTATCATAAGCCGAGCAAATATGTTGAGGTAAGTTAAAGGGTCTGTCCCATCGGTTGGGTCGAATGAACAGGCTGTCTGACGGCATCTCATAGATGCCTCTTGTCATCAATCCCGATGTGGATTCACTCACAATCAGCGTTTTACCGGGGAAATCTTCCGAGAATGTCGGAAAGTTCTCGTGATGGTAATTGAAGCCATACACATCCAGTGCATTCGAGCGGAAAAGATGGTTGGACGGATCCACATTATTGCTACCGGCTGTTATGACACGTGTATCATCCAACTTGCGTACGATATCGGCCAAGGAATAGGTGATCAAGGCTTCGACTGTCATAGCCGTATCTTGCAGTATGGAAGGATCGATCGCATGGCCTGCGTTCAATATCAGATTAGCCTCCTCAAGCGTCAGGTTATCTGCATTTGCATTTGTCCACTGTTCCAGCACCTCGTTACCGATGCTCCACATAAAGACGGAGGCATGATTCCGGTCTCGTAAGACCTGATCGGTCAAATCCCTTTTATGCCATTCGTCGAAGTATTGCGCATAGTCAAAGCGCGACTTTCTCCTTCGCCACATATCAAATGACTCATCCTGCACAAGCAATCCGATGCGGTCACATATCTCAAGCAGTTCGGGAGCGGGAGGGTTGTGGCTGGTGCGAATTGCATTGACGCCCATATCCTTCATGATTTGCAGCTCACGCTCCAAGGCACGTGTGTTCACCGCAGTTCCCAAACTGCCCAAGTCGTGATGCAAGCAAACGCCTAATATTTTCAAGGCTTGGCCATTCAGGTAAAAACCTGTTTGGTTATCCCATTTGAAGGTACGTATGCCAAAGGGTGTTTCATACACGTCGGACAATTTTCCGTTCGTTCGTACTTCCGTAACAGCCGTATATTGATAGGGATTATCCAAGCTCCACAACTGAGGTTGTTCCACCGTTAGCTCTTGCGAGAATATGGTAGTTGACTCTCCTCCTTGCAAATCACCGGGCATTACAGCTTGGGCAACAATTTTACCTTCCTTACTTTTGATGCGTGTAGTCAGTTCGATGGAAGAAGCTTCCGCATTATTCTTAATCGTAGTCTCTACACTAACGGTTGCTTTCTGCATGGTTACTTCAGGCGTAGTGATATATGTTCCCCAGTTATCCACATGTACTTTCCCGGTTTTTGTCAGCCTTACATTTCGGTAAATTCCCGAGCCGGAATACCAGCGCGAATTAGGCTGACGCGAATTATCCGCCTGCACCACAAGGAGGTTTTCTTCCCCATACTTGAGATAGGGAGTCAGATCATACCGGAACGAGATATACCCGTTTGGCCTGAATCCAAGCAATTGCCCGTTTATCCAAACCTTGCTGTTGCGGTATATCCCATCGAAATCGATATAGACCATTTTGCCTTTATCGGATGCAGGTAGCACGAAGTGTTTCCGATACCATCCCATACCGCCGGGCAAAGCGCCTCCACCCGTTGTTGCCGGGTACTTACGGGAAAAATCAGCCTCAATACTCCAGTCATGCGGAAGGTTGAGCGTGCGCCAGGCGGAATCGTCTGTCTGCTGCGCTGTGGCCTCCGTAGAGTCTGCCGTCAAGGAGAATTTCCAGTTGTCGTTAAAGGAGAGCGTTTCCCTCGGTCCCTTATTGGAACAGGAAGTTGCAAGCAGTATACATAAAACAAATAATATCTGTTTCATAGGATTACAGTTTCAAGGTTGTCTTTCCTTCCAGTCCGGTAGCTGTTATCTTCTTGTCTTTTACAGATACCTTTACCGAGTGGAGTTGGTTGTCGGTGGGGAGACATACTAAACCGGTGGCTTCTGATGCATCTGCTGCATAGAGTTTCAGGGTAAGCTTGCTCCAATCCAACAGGCTTGTCGATTGCGCCAATCCGATATGAGGAATCACCGAACCATCCCTAACCAAGATGATAGCCGGAATAGCGCCGGCTGTTATGGTCTGATAACCGCCGTTATATACTTTCCCCGTTTGATAATCGATCCATTTTCCTGCAGGCAGATAAACGTTACGCTGATTGCTGCTTTCGAATATAGGAGCTACCAATATCTGACTGCCGAACATATACTCATCTTCAACCAGCCATGCGCCTTTATCCTGCGGAAACTCTACGAAGAGTGCACGAACCATGGGAAGTCCCTTTTCCGTACATTCTTTGGCTTGTGCATAGACATAAGGCATCAGTTTATATTTCAACTCAGCGCTTTCGCGGAATGCTTTCACAAAACCTTCGTTATACAACCAAGGCTCTGTTGGAGGCGCTCCGTGGGCACGAGAATGTGATGTTAAGAAACCGAAAGGCAACCAACGACGATAGAGTTCTTCGGGGGTCGATACCACAAAGCCTCCTATATCATGACTCCAGAAGGAGAAACCGCTTAAGCCAAAAGAAAGACCTCCGCGAAGACTACCCAACATGCCATAGTTCGTATTGGCGGCGTCGCCACCCCAATGCAACGGATAACGTTGCGAACCTGCCCAGGCGCTACGTGCCCAGATGATATTCTCCCCATGCACTTCTTTCGTAACATCGGCTACGGCTTTGTTGTATCTCAGCGGGTATAAATTGTGCTCATAGAATCCGGTTTTTCCCGAAGCATATTGTCCTTCAAACGGAGCAGCTTCACCAAAATCCACCTTGATAGCGCCAACGCCCATCTTGATCAGATTACCTAATTTCTCCTGATACCATGCAACCGTCTTCGGATTCGAGAAGTCAAGAACGACGTCTTCATAAGGCATTCCGCCTTTATCTCCTTTTACGAACAAATCTTTTTCAATCAGTTCGTTGAAGTAACGATTCTTTGGTGTGAAATAAGGAAGTTGCCATAAGCTGACACGGAACCCGTCCTTTGCAAAGTCGTCAAGCATCTTTTTCGGATTCGTGAAACGCGATGGAGCAAACTCATAGTCACATTGCCAATCCGTTTCAAACCAACCGGTATCAAAATGGATTACATCGGCCGGAATCTTATTCTTGCGAATATTAGATGCTACATCGTATCCTTCTTTCTCCGAGAAGTAGGTGATACGGCTCATCCATGTGCCAAACGACCATAGCGGCGGCATTTGCGCCTTTCCTACTATTTCGGTATATTCATTGAGTATATCTTTGGGGTCGCCCAAGAAGAGGAAGATATCTAAGTTTTCATCACCCAGGAATAGTTTCGTTGCATTGATATTGGTAGCGCCGAAATCGCAGGTAACAGGGGCAGATGTGTGCATAAACACGCCATAACCGCGATCACTCATAAAGAAAGGAATCGGTTTGTACATCTGGTCTGTTTCCGGGCCTTGCGGATCGGTAACAAACAGATTCACCTTTTGTCCTGCCTTATTCAGGCTGGTAAACGATTCACCACAACCGAATATTTTCTCATTCGGAGCAAGCGCAAACACCGGATTGATGCTGCGGCTATTATCCGATCCCCGTTTGATAAAGTTGAACGGAAGGATTTTTACCTGCGTCGAATCATTATCTTTCAGGCGTTGGGTTCGGGTCAACTCCCTGCCTTGCGCGTCATGCAAGAGAATACGCCAGGGGCGTTTTTCAATCGTTATGCTGCCAAAGCTGCCGGTATATTTCACCATCACAGAGTCGTCTCTTGTTACCTTCCATGAGTTATCCTTTCCGGGTTCTTTGGCAAGCATCAGCGAAGGTTCTTCTTTTAGTTCAACAGGCGACGTCAGCATCCGGATACGAAGGGTACGCGGCGTCACAAAGTCGAGCTTGAATTTCAAGGCAGGGTTATTGATATAAGCCCGTCCGGGGAAATCCAGCATTCGCAGGGGGCGAGCCACAACCGTATTCGTGTTGAATGCTTGGCGGGTAGCCAAATCATACCGTCTCCAGGTAACCGTTCCGTCGCCTTTGGCAGCGTCGAAGGTAGAAAGCTCATCGGCAAAAAAGAATATGTTGGTGAAATCACCAAAGTCCGTACTCATATCCTTTGCAATGTTCATCAGATAGGGCAGTCCTGAATTCGTTTGAAGCTGGGCCTTACCCTCGAAAGCCAGACAAGTGAGCACCATCGCACTCACTCCTAATAATCGCATAAATTTCATAATGATAGCTATTTATTTTTTTAATATTTTTTGAGCAGCCAATACCATATACATAAAGTAAGAAGCTTCACCTCCCATGCAATATTCGCCTTCCTGCCAGATAAACGGGAAATCATACAGCTCGGGAAGATCCGGACGAATCAGTACCGTACCGGGAATCACTCCACCGGGGATATACGACCAATCGGCGCGATTCACGCCATAAGCACGCGTAGCCGACTTAGCGCCTACCCCGGAGGCAAAGGACGTTGTGTTACTACCCGGATGGCAACCCAGAATGAAGTTTACAGCATTGAAAATATAATCGGGTTCAAACAGGTCGGGATACGATTCCTGGAAGAAACAATAGTTGTATCCCAGTGACTGCACATCCCAAGAACCGGAAGAACGATTTCCTCTATCAGGCGGCAAACCGTAAGGGGAACGAGACGCCAATTCCTTATAATTATCTTGAACCTTCACTAAAGCCTCGCGGATTGCTTTTGAGAACTTAGCGTCTTTTACAGCCTTGTCAAAGCGTCCGATATACCAGCCTGATTGTACGATTGTCTGCACAATATAGTCTTGCTCCGAAAGTACATAGTCCTTGTATTCCTTCTCACCGGTGGCCAAGAATAATTCTACAGCCGCATATATCTTACTCCCCTTGGTGAAATTCTCTACGCGAGTGATTTTGTATAGTTCTTTTGAAATCTCGAGGCATTGCGTACTCAGCGTATCATTGAAATTCTTAAGTACGCGAGACATGGCTGCCAATTGGGCGGCTGTTGTCAGTTCGCGACGGGGATTGTCTTCGGTAAATACCCAGCGGTCGTCGGCGTCGTGCTTGTGATTCGTATCCGAACCTGCGTCGCCTAAAAGAACGTATGAGCGAACGCTGCTACAGATGATACCGCGGTAAAGGCGTCCTAAAGCTTTGTAACCGGCAACGATAGACAAGGCTCCATTTTCCACTTGCTGCAAGATATCGGGTTTGCCGTCGGGCTGATGAATTTCCGTGACATGATTAATCTGATCGATAGCCGTCTCGTCGTAGGTACGTGTGACGGGGAATGTCTCGTAGGCCAAGGCTTGTATGTAGGCTTCGCCTGCCTGCGATTCAATGCGCAGATCATAGTCGCCTGCATCATGCCACCCGCCGATATTCAACCCCGGTACGATATCGCCCGGTTGATATTTAGTAAGGGTGGAAGGGCCTTGCGTATACCCGTCGATATGATTCAGATTAACCTGAGCCATTATAGCGTCGTCGTCATGGCAATAGTCATGCCATACACGGTATTTTTCATTGACACGCATGTGGCACATCTGAACAGGCAGGAAGTACTCCAAGTTGGGTTGCCATACATCGCGATCATAGATATTGTTGGCAATCCGGAATATACTTGATTGTGAATCGCCGTACTTAACGGTGTAAACACCTTCTTCTTTTACATCCGAAAAGTCGTAACGAAGGTAGTTGTAACGGAGAAACTTTCCCCAATTACTTGTTTTGCCGGCATTGACCACTTGTTCACCTTTTGCAGTAATCTTATATAGAACAGGCGTTTTGATATTTGTATCACGATTATCCAATTCAATAAACGCAATCTTGGGTTGATTGGGATGATAGCCTATTTGCGAGGTTTGAACCACCGGTTTGTATCTCCATTCTTTTGTGACAGTCGGTGAGATAACCCATTCAATAGCGCCTTTCGACACACCTACGGGTATTTCCGAACGGAGGATAAACCATCCGTTGTTATGATTCATACGCCCGTCATACAAGATTAAATCTCCCTTACGCGATTCGATGGTCACTTTGCTCAAGGGGTCGTGCGGATTCAGCACAAATTGTTTGCCCTGGGCGAAAGGTTCGGCAATTATATCGTCTGCTATCATGGGGCTATAGCCACCGTTGCCAAGTAAGAGCTTCAGATCTGCTTTCCCTTTAGGATTGTAATCTCCAATAAAGTTGGTGTTCGTGACCTGGGTCGTTGTCGGACCATTCACTTGTTGAGGAAAGATGCCGGAAGCGCCATCCATAATCCAGGGTTTCCCTAAGAGTAAACCGGGAAACAGTTCCAGGTTAAAGCCTATCTTATGGGCATATTTTTCAGGAACCGGAGTGTCCAAATCTACCCGAAGGATCACATTGTCGCCTTCTCCCCTCACATTGATAGTGTAGGTAAAGGCATAATCAGCATAAAGCATCGGATTAAATCCGGCCATGTGTTTAGCCGAATCAGGATAACTTTCCGTAACGGTAATGCTGTTATCGCTGTCGTTTACGACGCGTTTCCTCATTTTGGGCAGTCCCTGCCATTGCCCTTGTGACACTTCGAGGCGTACATCCCCGTTTGCAGCCACACGGTTGCTGTTCATTATGATACTCAACGCTCCTTGATGACCTTCGGGATACACGTCGCTAAAGACCATAATATCCACCCCCTCGTTATTCAAATAGCCGGATGGATTAAGTTTAAATGCCTGCCCGTATACGAGGACAGGTATCGAGAGTATAAGTAAAAAGACTAAAAAAAATGTTCTCTTCTTCATATAATTCAGTTGTTCTATTTAGTGAATATTAAAAAAAACAGTAGCCTGAAAGCCTTGCTAATTAGAGTACTTTCAGGCTACATAAAAAATCTATTTACCTTATATATACATTAATAGCCCGGATTCTGATCCGCCTGTGTTATGGCTGCATTGGTAAGAATTTCCTGTGCCGGGATAGGGAACAACATGTGGTTCGGGTCGAATGTAAACAGGCGGTTGGAAATCGTTTTTCCAACTGGATATTCACAATCAAGGAACTCTTTAATCATGCCTGTCCTGCACAAATCCTGATACAAGGAGAACTCTGCATTGAATTCATGACGACGCTCAATAGCCAAAGCCACTTTCCAAACATCGGATGTATAACCTTTGTCGGCTTTATATTTTGCATAGAAAGTCTGCGCATCCGGCACGGCTACCTCTTCCCTGTTCAATGAAAGAACAAAGTCGTCTTCCGGTAAAACAGTTTCCAAGTTACCCCAAGCACGGTTACGAATCTGAGCGATATATTGCCAGCCTTCATTTGCTGCACCTGTCTGGAAACAACATTCTGCATAGTCGAGAAGTATTTCTGCATAGCGAAGAAGTTGCAGAGAGATAGGTTGGAACACGAGGCTCTGTGCACCCGGACGATGTCTCCAATATTTCAAACTATAGTTGTTAGGCATTTTCTCACTACCTACCAAATCATCCTTAAAGCCCTCCTTAACGCCGATGGTCTCGTTCGTAAACGGATTAGTATCGCCTTTGCCTACTACTGAATATTGACGGCGTTTGTCGCCCTGTTCAAACGAGTTCGTAAATTCAAAAGAGATAGATAAGGAACCCCATCCGCTATATTCGGGAGAAGCACACATATAACCATACCACATAACGGCATCTGTTTTACCAGTAGCTCCCCATCCCATATCAGCATGCATAGGATACATAATCTCCCATACAGACTCTGATGTCCAAGCGCTTTCGAAGTTAAATATCTTGCCGTAGCAAGGATTCAGTGAATATACGCCACTGTTTATTACTTCTCCAAACAAACCCTTAGCTGTTTGATAATCTTCCAAATACAGATAAACCTGGCCCAGATAGCTTTTACACATGCCTTTGGTTAGACGTCCATATTGATTCTTGAAAGGCTTCCAATCCAATTTGTCGGCTGCAAACTTAAAGTCATCTATAATCATATCGTATGTTTCCTGAAGGTCGGCCGGACGTGGCTTATCAGGCGTATTCGAGTATGTTTCGCCTGTTTTCAGCATTGGTACTCGTCCAAACGTCTTCGAAAGGAAGAAATAATTGTAGGCACGAATACCACGGGCTTCAGCCTCAATAATGTCTTTAGTAGCCTGTCCGCCATCAAACACGGAAGCATCTACTTCCCCCAATCCGTCCAAGAAACGATTGGCGCGGCTGATTGCATAATAACAAGCTTGCCAGGCATCACGGAACATATCCTTGTCAGCGCGCCACTCATGACGGCATAATTCATTATCCCATCCACCGGCTTGTGCATCAAGTGTAGGATGGCTGGCAATAAACATCTGCGGCTTAAAGCCCCAAACAACAGCATCGCCTGCTCCTTGTTTATCGGGATAGAACGTATCGTAAATACCATTCAAACCGGCATAGATATTGGCTTCATTCTCAAACATGAAGGTAGACGGTAAAATATCGTAATGTTCTATTTTCAGAAAATCTTCTGAGCAAGACGGTATCATCGCTAATGACATGCTTGCTATGATATATTTTAATATATTCTTTTTCATATTATGTTGTATAATTATTTAGTAAGTATTAGAATTGTAAGCTTATACCTACAACGTAGGTTCTGGGTGAGGGATAACGTCCACCATCGAAGCCATTCAGAAGAACAGATGAGTTACCTACTTCAGGGTCGCCATATTTGTTATAGCTCGAAATAGTCAGCAGGTTTTCTACACTGCCAAATACCCGTGCATTGTCTAATAAAGCATGTTTGATTAATCCCTTCGGGAAAGTGTAACCGATCTGTACATTGGAGATACGCAGATAATCGCCATTCTTGATAAAAGCATCGGATACCTGATTGTTATGGTTCGTGTTTGTCTTCGTCAAACGGGGAAATTCGGTGCTGTGATTCTGCTCCGTCCAAGCATTATTAATATATTCTTTCAGGGCATTCTGATAACCGCCACTCGGGTTATACAAAGAATTAAGTTTAGCAGAAGCATAAGACATGATCTTCATGCCCGCTACTCCATAGAGGTAAGCCGTGAAATCCCAATTCTTATAACCTGCCGTCAGGTTTAATCCGTAGTTTAGGGTAGGATATCCATGTCCTAATACATCGCGGTCATTTTCATCAATGTAACCATTGCCGTCCAAATCTTTGTATTTGTAGTCACCTGGCTTGGTACTGGCTGTCTGGTATACGCCGGAGTGGTCGCCTGCTGCAACCTTTGCATTCAAGGCGTCTATCTCAGCCTGACTCTGGAATATACCGTCTACGCGCCAACCATAGTAAGAAGCAACCGGATATCCATTCTTGGTAATCGACCAGTCTGTCCAATAGTCACCGTCTGACGGACCTGAATTATTTACTCTCGTTGTATAAATATCATCTCCTACTTCTATAGCCTCATTTTTGAGTGTGGAAGCATTGAGTGTAGCGCCGAATGACCAATCATTGATTCGCTTATTGTAATTAATGCTTAATTCAAACCCTGAATTTCGGATATGTCCGGCATTCGTGTAGATATTCTTATAACCAGTAGATGGACGAAGGTTGCGATAGAGCAACAAATCCTTTGCATCGCGGATAAAATAATCAGCGCTAATGTTCAGGCTATTATTCAGGAAGCCGAAGTCAAGACCAATATTGGTTTGTTCGTTGGTTTCCCATTTCAGATTTGTATCGATTTCCTTCAATTGAGCGATACCGGATGCCGATGTTACGGTTTTTTGGTCCTGCAGGAAATAATATACTAAGTGGTAAGACGATAATTGATCTACAGACTCAGAGGTTCTGTTGCCTGCATTACCGGTTTGTCCCCAACCCAAGCGAACTTTTAAGTTGCTGAGTATATTCTGATCTTTCATAAAATCCTCTTCCGTTACGCGCCAAGCCAAAGATGCCGATGGGAAGGTACCGAAGCGGTTGCCTTCACCAAAGTTCGACGAACCGTCGCGACGAACCGTCGCCGTCAACAAATAGCGATCTTTCAGTGAATAAGAAGCACGTCCGAAGAACGAAAGGAAACGGGTTTCAAGCTCTAATCCGCCACTACCGCCAATGGTACTTGTGTTATTCGTTAAGCCTATTTGACGAATATTTGATGCGGGGAAGTCTTTTGCATTGACATTGGCATAGGAATCGCGGTCGCGTGACACTGAATAACCTGCCATCAGGTTGAGGTGATGGATTCCTTCATTGAGTTCGTATGTAAAGTAACTCTCAACTTCCATTTTATCGCGCTGGCGAGTGCTCATGCTAAATTCGTCGGTAGTATCCTCGCCACCATAAACACGTGTGTTTTTTACGTTATAGCGAGGGCTGTTTGTAGCCCTGAAATTGTAGCTGGCAATGGTCTTAAAAGTAAGTCCTTTATAAAGGAAAAACTCAATATTTCCACTGGCTATTAACTGGTTAGTGTAATTTACGTTGTCTTTTCCATCGTAAGCAGATGCATAGCGGTTGTCTTCGCCTTTATTCGTGTCTCCGTTTCCTTCTTTAAAGAAGTGACCCCAAGTTCCATCGGGATATTGGATGGGTACATTTGTGAAAACACCGTCCACCATCTGATCCATCGTAGGGATTGCTTGTGCGTACTGGCGAAGATTACCTCCACCTGAACTTTCTGTACGAACAAAATTGATGTTACCACCCATTTTGATGAAATTTTTCACCTTATGGGTCACACTGGCGCGTCCTGTCAAACGTTTGAAGTTTGAGAATACAACGATACCGTCATTGTTCATATAGCCAACAGATACCGTAGATTGCGTGTTTTCCGAACCGCCGGACGCTGAAAGGTTGTAATTCTGTTGTAAACTGGTCTGAGACATTTCTTTTTGCCAGTCAATGCTATTCAATCTCCCTGCATATTGTTTATCCCATGCAAGGTCCGTCAGTTGCGTATTATCATTCACGATAGCACGGCGTACGGCGGATGTAAAGAGATCGGCATCTGCTACATCTAATGTGCGACTGATGGTTTGAAGGCTGAAGTTGGCTGAGGCATCGATGCGTGTTCTTCCTTTGTTGGTGTTTTTGGTAGTAATCATAATTACACCGTTAGCACCTCGTGAACCGTAGATAGCAGTAGCCGAAGCATCCTTCAAAATCTCGATGGATTGTACATCCGATGGATTAAGGAAACTGATGCTGGTGCCTACTTGTACTCCGTCTACCACATACAATGGGTCGGCTGAACCATTTACGGTAGCCACACCACGCACACGGATAGTTGCTTCACCCGAAGGGCTTCCTGAGTTACGCGTTACCGTTACACCGGCAGCCGCACCTTGCAACCCTTGTTCGAGGGTTATTGGGTTACGCTTTAACATCTCTTCAGAGTTTACCGAAACAACCGAACCGGTTACGTCTGACTTTTTGATAGAACCATACCCAACGACTACAATTTCGTCGAGAGTTTCACTGTCTTCGCGAAGCGTAATAGAATACGTATTGGCAGCTCCTACCTTTAAATCTTGAGGCAGATAACCTACATACGATACGCGTAGCGTAGCTCCTACTGCAACGCCGGAAAGTTGGAATTTTCCGTTAATGTCGGTGATTTGACCATTAGTCGTACCTACCACCATCACGTTAGCCCCAATAATAGGCTCTCCGCTTTCGTCAACAACCGTGCCTGTAATACTTTTTGTTTGTTGCTGTACTGACAGGCTTACAGGATTGCCCTCGGCAGCAAAAGCTTGGTTCGTTATTCCTAATGTGGTACAAAGGAATAGGGTTAGCAAAGATTTCATGTGTTTCTTCATATTATAACAAATTTAAAATTGATGCAGCAAAACTAACTTCTTTTCGTCATAACAATAGGGTAAGATTGTCTTTTTAATGAGGGTATTTTGTTGTGCCACCAAAAATTATTATCTTTACGTATTGAACAATACGACACCTGATGAACAGCGATAAGAATCCGTTTATTATAGCAGGTTATATTTCTCCTGCCTATTTTTGTGATCGAACAGAAGAAAATAAACTTCTGCTGAGAGAGCTTAGTAATGGTAATAATCTGGCTCTGATATCTACAAGAAGAATGGGTAAGACAAGCTTGATTCAGCACTGTTTCCATAATGACGAAATCATAGAAAGCTATTATACTTTCTTTGTTGACATATATGCGAGTCGGTCGCTTCGGGATTTCATATTTATGCTGAGTAAATCAATTGTGGAAACCTTGAAACCTTACGGCATAAAAATATTTCAGCAGTTTTGGAACCATGTGAAATCATTGCATGCCGGCATATCATTTGATATAGTTGGGGTTCCATCTTTTCATTTGGGCTTGGGCGATATCCAACGGCCGGAAGCAACCTTGGACGAGATTTTCAAGTATTTGTCAATAGCAGATAAACCTTGTATAATTGCCATCGATGAATTTCAACAAATAGCTTCTTACCCTGAAAAGAATGTAGAGGCTCTTTTACGCACATATATCCAACAATGTTCCAATGCCCATTTTATATTTGCGGGAAGCCAGCAACACGTCATGGGAAATTTGTTTTTAAGCGCTGCCCGTCCTTTTTATCAAAGTGTATCCATGATGCACCTTCAAAGTATAGCACTGCCTGATTATATCTCCTTTGCACAAAATCTGTTTAAAGTAAACAATCGACAGATTGATTCAGAAACAATTCGTACTATTTATCAACGTTTTGAAGGTGTTACTTGGTATATGCAAAAAATGCTCCATGTGCTATATAATATGACGCCTAATGGAGGTGATTGTAACGAAGAAAAGATTGACGAAGCGCTGCAAACCATCATAGACTCGTTTAGATATACCTATTCCGAAACACTGTTTCGTCTACCTGAAAAGCAAAAAGAGTTGCTTATAGCGATAGCCAAAGAGGGATTTGCTCAGGCAGTCACCTCGGGAGCTTTTGTGAAAAAATACAAACTCTCCTCAGGCAGTTCTGTACAAGCAGCCTTAAAAGGTCTTTTAGAGAAAGATTTTATCACAAAAGAAGCCGGCATCTATAAAATATACGATAAATTTTTAGGAATTTGGCTGTTAGATAATTACTAATCACCCTTCTGTAGAGACGTAGCACACATGCTACGTCTCTACATATCTCTATTTACCGGAATAGTCGAACCAGGCGAAATGGGCTTTTGATTTGGAGGGCTTGCCGTTGCCGGTGGCATAGAGGGCAAGGTAGACTCCGGTAAAGCCACCGGCTGTTTCGGTGGAGATGAGGTAGGTGTTGACTGTGCCGAGGGGGTGGAAGGTTTTGCCTTCGTCATCGCTGTAGGAGAAGGTGTAGAGATCACGCTTGCCTTCAACACGTAGCTGTATGGCTTTGCCTTTTACGGTTACCTCCTTTTCAGTATGGTTTATGGTACCTGTTTTGTAGCGCAAAACCAGGGTGTTCTTGTTTTTCAGGTACACATCATAATGATGAAGGTTGTTCATAAACACCGTCAGACCTGCTATCTCATTGCTTGATGAGGGCGAAAATTCCAATTGCGTAGTAGCTGTGAATTGGAGATGCTGTTGGCGGCGACCTAAAAAGGTGGGATTGTCTATCTCATCCAAGGTGACGGCTGATCCCTTTAGGGAAACGTAGCCCTTTTTATCGGTCAACGAATAGTTTTCCCTTGCCGGATTGCGCAAGTAATTCCATTGAAACCCGAAAGCAGACCCGTCAAAATCGTCACGAACCGGCTGGGCAGCAAAAGGATGCTGAGGCAAAGTGGGTACATCCATTTTCAAAGATATGGGATTGCCGCCGTTGACGAGCGGCCAGCCTCCTTTGGGCCAACTGACAGGCGCCAGGAAGGTCTCACGACCCAGAATATGGTGGTCCTTTCCGATCGTTCGGAATCCTAGGAAAACCGTCCACCATGAACCATCGCTTGCCTGTATCAAGTCGGCATGTCCGGTGCCCTGTATCTGGTTGCCTTGGGCCAACCGCCGACTATGCGTCAGAATGGGATTGAAGGGACAACTTTCGTAAGGGCCGAAGATGTCTTTTGCACGTGCAATGGTGACGGAATGTGCATATTCCGTTCCGCCTTCGGCTATCAGAAGATAATAATACCCATCTTTTTTGTAGATATGGGGCGCTTCGGGATATCGCCCGCCATTACCCAGCCATACGCTTACAGGTTCCGACAACAAGGCTCCGGAAGTCAGGTCTATTTTGCTGACGGCCAAGCCACCCACTTTAGCGCCTTCATTTGATACAAAATAGGCAGTTTCGTCATCATCCCAAAACAAAGAAGGGTCTATTCCCCCTTGTTTTACCCAGATGGGTTCGCTCCATTCACCAGCCGGATCCGTAGCCGTTACGTAGAAATTCCCTTTATTGGATACATTCGTGTTGATCATATAGAAAACACCTTTGTGATAACGGATTGTAGGGGCATACAAGCCTCCCGACACCCCGCATTTTTCCAGATTCAACTGCGAATCGCGTGTAAGGCAATACCCGATCTGTTCCCAATTAACCAAGTCTCTGCTGTGGAAAATAGGAATGCCGGGGAAATATTCAAACGAGCTGGTGACTAAATAGTAATCGTCTCCTACAACGCAGACACTCGGATCCGGATAAAAGCCCGGAATAATCGGATTATTATATCCCTGTCCATAGGAAGCAAGCGCCATGAATAAACTCAAAAAAAGGGACAAACTGATTCGTTTCATATATAAATTTATTAGTATTAAATTATTTGACAGGGTCGGCATACAGGGCGCCGCGGCCATGGGTACCTACATAAACACGGCCATATTTCTTGGGGTCGCCGGTGATGTGGAGAACCAAGCCGTATTGATGATTGTCGTCGTTGATACGTACCCACGATTTGGCAGCATCGTCAGAACGAAAGAAGCCATACGTGCCGTTTACGATTCCTATCATGTATAAAGCAGGGTAGGAGGAGCCGGGTTTTTCTTTACCGAAACCAAAGGCCAGCATACGACGAACCTTGTCTAACTTAACCATTTCGCCAAGCTTGGAGGATTGCAGATGGTAGAGGCCATCGTAGGCAGCTATCCATAGCTCGCCCTCAGCATGAGGGGTTGTGTAAACACGGTCTTGACCACCCCGGCGGTCGCCTCTGTTTTCGTTTCGTTGGAGAAGCGGAGGGAGAATGCTGTCGGCTGTAAATGTACGTCCTCCGTCAAAGCTTTGATACAGGAGTCCGGCAGGTATGTCTACGGCATAGAAACGTGCCGGGTTGACACGGTCGGCTACGACGCGGAGGGTCGGGGCAATCCCTTCACTGGTAGTCCAGGTTGCTCCTTTATCCGTTGTGTAGTAGACAGGTGAACGGTCGGGCGTCCATATCCAGGTGTTTCCGTCAGCAGACACGGCTATATGTCCATTGACAGATCGTACTCCGGGGATAGAGTCAGGCTCCTTCCAGGTAACGCCGCCATCTTCAGAGTAAGCCAAGGGTTTGCCTTCGCGATGATGACCCGATACGGTTCCAACCCGTACAACTAATTGAGGTTTGTTTTCGGCTCCGGCAAGACCATTTGTATTGCCAAAGTAGGGATTCGTATGGTATCCGCCGGGCTTGTCTAAATCAAATTGCGTATAACCGCCATAATCACCAATACCTGTGATGAGTTGAGCGCCTTCATTGGGACTGTATAATTCCAAAGGCACCGTTTCTTCTATACCGGTACTCATGATTTGCCAACGCATGGTTTCATCCTTGTCCAAAGCATTCAGGTTGAACGTTTCCCATCCGCCGTAGCCGGTAGTAAACATGGCATGGTTGGGGTCGAAGGGGTCTATTTCGATATCAAACATCCAGTGGAGGGGCGTGAACTCGGTATAAGGAGCGTTGCTGTAATCCATTTCTACTTTTCCGGCAAACACAGGCTTCCAGTTATCTCCCCCGTCGGTACTGCGGAAGATATCATCTTCAGCGTATTTTCCGGGTACGGAAAGATTAAAGGAGCTTACAATCACATGCTTTGGGCTTTGAATATCCACCGATACGGCGGCATATCCGAAGCGGATACCATTCTCCGGCTCCGGTTTTACGGGAGAGATTTCTTTCCATTGACCGACATTCACATCGTATTTCCAAACAGCACCGTTCTCCATCCTGTTAGGGCCGGGGTTTGTTCCGTAGGTAACATACAACATTCCGTCGCCCGATAGTATTCCATGTGTTGGACGGTAGGCCGTAGGTTGCCCTGCAACGGGTTGCCAGGTCTGCCCGGCATCCTTGCTCACAAACAGATTGTCACGGTTCATTAATGAAACACCAACATAGATAGTGGAACTACCCTTGCCGAAAACAGCCGTTTGTGGGTCGAAAACGACGAAGACAACACCACTTCCCCTGTTGCGGAAAGAAGCCATGTCCGAGGGATCGAATGTTTCGGTTACGTCGGGGAACGTTATTACTCTTTCCCAACTCAGCCCTTTATCCGTGCTACGCCATAGTCCATCCTGGCGAGTGCCCAAATAAATAATGTTGCTGTTGGCAGGATCGACCATCATGCGTTCGCCGTTGCCACGACCATTCTCATTGCCACCCATTTTAAAGGGCATATCAATACGAGTGAAGGTTTTTCCACCATCGTGCGAGATGAGAACTGCTCCGTTGGGAGAACGGGTGTATGTTCCGGCAGATATATAAACCGTTTGCGGATCATTCGGATCAACCGCTATACTTTCGACGCCTACCAGATTATTATCATCGTATGAAATCCAGTCGAGCAAAGAGACCCATCGCTGTTGTTGCTTATCCCAACGATAAGCGCCTCCCATATCGGTGCGACAATAACGCACATCTTTTGCTTTGGGATGGAAGATAATGCCATCCACGAATCCGCCACCTACTATCTGAACATTTTTCCATTGATAGCGCTCTGTGGATACTTTTGCAGGATTGTACCCCTCGCCGGATTTTGAAACGCAGGCTGTGCCTATCAGCAGCAAGCCTATTCCTAAAGGTATCAGTTTTTTCATGTTTAATTTATTATTATTGGGGATGAATTGTTTTTTTACTGCCAAACACTTCGGAAGGCAACTTTCCAAATTCTTCCTTGAAGTATTTTCGGAAGAGTTTGATGTCGTTTATGCCTACCTGGAAGGCCACCTCATTGACCCTCATCTGGCTCTTTTCGAGTAATTGAGCCGCATACTTCATGCGTATGGCACGAATGAGTTCTACCGGTGTCTTTCCGGTGATAGAGAGAATCTTTTTATAGAAATTAGCTCTGCTCATGCCCATTTCCTTGCTTAACCATTCGACGGATAAATCCGGGTTAGACATTTGCTCTTCAATAAAGCTAACTGTTTTCTTGATTAACTGATCATCTAAAGAGCTGAGTTGAACATTGGATAATTGTATGCCGCTCTGCATGGATTGAAAGAGCTGCTGTTGCATTTGTTTCCGAAATGCTATCAGATGCTGAACCTTAAGCAGAAGAATGTCCATATTGAAGGGCTTTTCGATATAGTCATCAGCACCAGCCTCAAGACCTGCGTATTTGCTGGCTTCGGCAGACTTGGCTGTCAGCAAAACAACGGGGATATGGGAAGTGCGTACATCCCCCTTTATTCGTTTGCAGAGATTGATACCATCCAGGACAGGCATCATGACGTCGCTGACTACGATATCAGGTAGTTCCTCAAGGATATATGTCCATGCTTCGGCGCCATCGGCAGCCGTGTCAACCTGGTAGATATCACTTAAGCTTTGCTGCATGAAATCGCGGAAGTTGGTATTGTCGTCCACGATAAGCAGAACCGGATTATCCTTGGATTCTTTCTTTGGCGAGAGGACGTTGGCGTGTTCGGTAGTCTTAGGCGAAGCATGAGGGGTAGAGATCATTTCCTGTATGTTTTCCAACTGAACCGGTAATGACAGGCTGAAGGTGCTTCCTTTCCCGTATTCGCTTTTAACAGTGATGGTTCCATTATGTATCTTGGCAAACTCACGACAGAGATGGAGTCCAATGCCTGTTCCAATCGTTGAACTTGATTTGTCGGTTGAGGGTACCTGATAGAAACGGTTGAAGATAAGTTCAAGGTGTTCGGGAGGTATACCAATACCCGTATCTGCTATTTGAATAAGGACGGCGCTATGGGTGTCATCCAGCCTTTCTATTTGCAGGGTGACTGATATTTCCCCTCCTTCCTTCGTGAATTTGAAGGCGTTACTCAGCAGGTTGGAAACAATCTTGAATACCTTATCCGTATCAAAATTCATTAAGAAATAAGGGAAAGAGCTTGTGAAGAAAAAACGTATGTTCTTCTGCTCGGACATATCCTTGAATGAGTAAACAATGTTTTTCACAAACAAAACGATGTCGCCGAAAGAGAGGAGCAATGGTGTACCTTGCACATCTATCTTCCTGAAATCGAGCAATTGGTTGACAAGGTTCAGCAATTGGCTGGCATTTTTGTGGATGAGCTTGAGGATACCTTGATTAGCCGGGTTCGTTTCCACTTTTATTAGTTTCTCGAGGGGAACCATAATCAACGTAAGAGGCGTTCGAAACTCATGACTTACATTGGTGAAGAAACGTAATTTCATCTCATCGATTTCATACAGGCGGCTGACTTCAATCTGCGCTTGTTCTTTCTTGAATTTTCGTTTCTGAAAGATCAAAATAATCTTAATCGTAGCATATATAACGAGCATTCCTATCACGAAATAGAAAAAGATAGCCCAAGGCGTCAGCCAGAAGGGAGGCTGTATGGTTATATGCAAGATTGTAGGTTCTTTGCTGATAACACCGTCGTTGTTTACCGCTTTGATACGAAAGGTGTAATTTCCGGATGGAAGATTGGTGTAGGTGATGTTTCGGATAGATGCATCAATCGTAGTCCATTCCTTGTCAAAGCCCTCCATTTTATAAGTGAGCTTATTCTTTTTCGGTAAGAAATAATTGAAAGCCGACAGGGTAAACGTAAAACTGCGCTCCTCATACGTGAGGGTGAGATTCTTGATATAACTGATATCATCCTGTATACCGGGTAGTATTCTTTTGTTTTGTATCAGTAAGCCGGTGATGACGGGTTCCGGGGGATTGAGGTTGTATTTTATCTGTTCGGGATTGAACAGGGTAAGCCCGTCGGTACCTCCCAGTATTAATTCGCTGTTCAGGGTGTGGCAGGTGCTGTTGCGGTTGAAAATGCGTCCTTGTATTCCTTCGTCTTCATAGTAAGTAGTCGGCACGAAATGATAGGTGTGTTCAGTCTCATCATATTGGGTAACTATCTTTAACAGACCATTCTTTGTTCCAAGCCACAAGGAGTGTAGTCTATCTTCAAGAATAGACATGACCGCATTGTCGGGCAGGCCATCTGCTTTATCGAGAAAATAGAGATTATCGTTCATGGCGTCATAGATACACAAACCGCTATTACTCCCTATCCACATTAAATCACGGCTGTCGACGAATACGGTATTGATGGATTTTGCATTGAAAACAGCGCTACTGTCCTTTGTTCCATTGAAAGCCGATATGGTATTATTCCGCGTATCCAGAATATTCACACCTAAAGCAGAACCTATCAATATAAATCTGCCCTTTTTGTATAAAGAGTAAATGTTATCGGAAAGAAGGGGATTTGTTTGGTCGGAAGCCGTAAAATAACTCCATTTGTTTGTTTCAAGATCGAGGCGATTGAGTCCCCCTCCTAATGTACCTATCCAAAGATTGTTGTCTTCGTCGGCAAATAAGTTGTAAACGCTGTTGTTTGATAGCTCATCCTGTTTTCCTTCTCCCGATTTGTAATGGATAAATGTTTTACCATTAAAGCAGTCGAGTCCCTCCATATACGTACCAATCCACAGATTGCCCTTGCTATCTCCTGTAAGACAAACAACAATATCACTGCTCAAGCTGTATGGATCTGATGGATTATGTTGGTATCTGCGATAACGGCGTGTTTCGCGATTGTAATATAGAAGTCCGTTTCCGTTGGTGCCTATCCATAAATTACCGGCATGGTCTTCGTATACACAATTACAATCGTTGATCCCCGCCTCAGTAGCATCACTGATAGGATAGCGCAAGGATTCAAATTTAAAGATACTTTCATGATAGTAGTTGATTCCATTTTTATAGGTGCCGCACCAGATAATGCCATTATTGTCTTTATACAGACAGATTACACTATTCTGGCTGATACTTCTCGGATCGAAAGGGTCGTTCTTTAGATACGTTATGGCGCCTTTCTTCTTATTTAAGAGATTGATACCTCCGTGATCGGTCGCGATCCATATCTGACCGGCAGAGTCTTCCTCAACCGCACGTATCAGCGAGGAAGTAAGGGGGATGGTGGAGGTGGTGGAGTAATGCGTCCAATGATTTGTCTTTGGCATATAGCGGAAAAGGCCGTTCGAATTTCGAGGATTCAAATAGATCCATAACTCGCCGCTGCTATCAACAAACAAATGGAACCGGCGGGTATTGGTGTACGTGTTAAGATAATCGTTCTTCAGTATACATTCATTGCGGCTCATGTCTACTATCTCTATGCAGCCCGAAATATGAATGACATAGAGAAGGCCTTCTTTTTGTGACACATCACATACTTTACCTTTTGTCTGGTCTATCGGGTATGCGGTTATTTTCTTTGTCGAAAAATCATATAGAAAGAGTTCATTTGTATTGGTTCCAAATAATAATTGGTTATCTTTTTCCTGGAACACATTCGCGATGTCCAACGACGGGTATATCTCGTCTACGGTAAAGAACAGATTCCGGAGCGGGTTGTAAATGCTAATCTTACCATCCTGATAGGTTATCCAAAGGTTTCCATCAACTGTTTCGGATATACTGAGGATAAATTCCTCTGAAAAGAGGGAGTTGTTGATTTCATGACGGAAATCCCTGAACTCATACCCGTCGAAGCGAGTAAGGCCGGATCCTGTGCCAAACCACAAGAAGCCTTTTGTATCCTTAAATACACAACTTACCTCGTTAGAAGGCAATCCATTATTAACATCCAACCGATTAAAGAAGATGTTTTTATCGTTCGCCTTCAGTTGCAAAACAAAAGGCAGGCACAGTAATATATAGAACCATTTAGGCATAAAAAGTATTACTATATTTCAAGGCTCATGTTCTCATGATAAAAGTCGCTGCAAATGTATCTTATTTTTGCAAGGAAGACAGGGTATATTTGAGTATTTTAAGAGGTTCATTTGTCTTTGTCAGGGATGCATAGCCCACAATGACCAGGGCAAACCTTAAAAAAAGATTAGCTTAGGGAACAGGTCTGTTTTGGCAACCCAAGCCACATCTACAATTTGCTTACCGTCAGATGGCGCAAAGTAGAGACGCGATTAATCGCGTCTCTACTAAATTTTTGTTAAAAACCGTACAAATTGTCAGAGAAAAGGCCTTTTTTGTGTTACGATGAATTCGTAGATTCGATAAAATCGGCCAAAGTTAGCGGATATGTAAAGGTTTTGTCGCGATTCGGGAAAAATATTTTGAGAAGACGGCTTCTTTTGGGGAAATCATTTAGATGATTGCCGGACGTCATCAGCATAATTTGGAAATTTCATTTAGATCATTTTTAAAATCATCTAAATGATTTCCCGAAGCGATGGGGATGAATTGTGAATGACATTTAATATTAGTTATTATTTGGTTAATATTAAGATCTATTAAGATATATAGTACCCTCAAATCCCTTGAGCACCTAAATGACGTTATGGCAACTGTTGAAAGGAAAACACTAATAGCAGAGCATTATTCACGCTTTAAACTTTCAATTTTCAATTTTAAACTCATCATTGCTGTCTTTTTGTATTTGCCAAACCCACAAATTCTTGCGTTTTTCGTGTTAAAAGCCAAAAATCGCCTCAAATATCGAAGAAAAAAAAGACCATTTTTTGACATTCTGCTATTTTTGACATTCTGCTATTTTGACAATGACAAAAGCGACCCTTAGTTTGCAGAATGATATTTTATAATGAAAAAGGAATGCTCCTTTCGTTGAAAAGGAGCGCCCCTTTTTGCAAGCAAGAAATAATTAAACCTGACAATATGGAGAACCTCTCATGAAAAATATTCTATATATTTGTACAATGAAAGTGAATAAGGAGATTCGGATAAGGGGACTGGTGCAAGGAGTTGGTTTTCGTCCCTTTATATACCGGGTGGCGCAGGAGATGGGGATTCTTGGTGAAGTGGAGAATCGAACGGATGGGGTGATTATCCTTGCTGAGTTTTCGGATGGAGACTGTGAGCGTTTTATTCAGCGTATTCGGGAAGAGCATCCTGTAGTGGCTTCTGTTTTCTCTATTGAGATGGTTCCTGCTGTCTCAAAAAACTATACTTCGTTTTCCATTATCCCCGGTAAGGGGAAGTCGGATGTGGTTACACAGGTGGCGCCGGATATTGCTGTCTGCCCGGATTGTCTGCGCGACCGTATTACGCAAAAGCATAGACTGGACTATCCTTTTATTAATTGTACGCATTGTGGGCCAAGATTCTCTATTATTCAGGACTTGCCTTATGATAGAGAACGGACGACCATGAGCGGTTTTACCATGTGCCCTGATTGCAGGCAGGAATATACGGATGTGGACGACCGTCGTTTTCATGCTCAACCTTTAGCATGCAATCATTGCGGCCCTTCCTATTACATCTCTGCAAATAGGACTGGGGAGAGAGGATATGCAACGCTGTTGGATTCGGTGTCGCGGTTGATACGTGAGGGGGAGGTGATAGCGGTGAAGGGGATTGGAGGGTATAATCTGGTGTGCGATGCGATGAATAAAAAGGCTGTCAAGCGATTGAGAGAGGTAAAGGAGCGGGATAGCAAGCCTTTTGCCCTTGTGTTTCGTGATTTGGAGACCCTACGGCAATATACGTTTGTAGATGAGACAGAGGCTGAATGTCTTACTTCCTGGCGACGACCCATTGTTTTGTTGAAACAGCGGAAGCCGCTTGCGGAGGGAGTTAATCCGGGGATGCAAACATTGGGCTGTATGTTGCCATATATGCCTATCCACTATGATTGGTTTGAGCAATTAAAAATGCCTGCCTTGGTGATGACAAGCGGGAACATTAGCGACTTGCCGATAGCTATTTCAGAAGAGGAGGCGGAAGAACAGTTTGGAGGAAAAGTAGCCCTGATTCTACATCACAACAGGCCTATCCATAACAGGGTGGATGATTCGGTGCTTCAGGTATGCGAGGGTCAGCCTTGTCTCATTCGTCGTTCAAGGGGCTATGTACCCGAACCGTTCTTTTCGCATACATCGGTTGAGGGTGTGTTGGCATTTGGAGCCGAGCAAGTCAACACCTTTGCCTTGGGGAAAGGGGATACCATCATACAAAGCCAGTATATAGGCGATTTGAAAAACTGGGAGACATTCCGTTTTTATACCGAGTCGATGGAACGTTTCCAAAGGTTGTTTCGCTTTACCCCTCGGAGGTTGGTGTGCGACCTGCATCCCGATTACCTCTCTTCCCGTGAGGCCGGGCGGATGGCTGAAGAGCTGAGGCTTCCCTTGCAAAGAGTACAGCATCATCATGCCCATGCTTTAGCTTGCATGGCGGAGTATGGACTCGAAGAACCGGTGATTGCAATCGTAATGGATGGAACCGGATTGGGCGACGATGGTCACATCTGGGGAGGCGAGTTCTTTCTTTGCGACCGGCATGGCTACCAACGCCTTGCTCACTTGGAATACCTTCCTTTGCCGGGTGGTGATAAGGCTGTCCTTGAACCCTGGCGCATGGCCGTATCCTGCCTCCATCATTGGAATCTCCCGATTCCCGAAAGCCTGATACAAAGGGTAGGAGAGGAGCCGATAACCCGCATCTGTCAAATGATAGACCGGCAGATAAACACTCCGCTCACCTCAAGCGCCGGACGCCTGTTTGATGCCATAGCCTCCCTGACCGGCATCTGCGACGTGTCCTCCCGCCAAGCCGAAGCCCCCATCCTCCTCGAACAAGCCATCTCCGAAGGCGACTTCCTCCCCTATCCCTTCTCCCGGTATAACGATTGTAGAGATGCGGCACGCCACGCCTCTACAACGAGCAATTATTATAGTCGAGACATCTCCTTGCGTCCAGTGTTTGAAGCCATCCTGCAAGATTTAGAAGAAGGCGTTCCTCCAGGAATTATTTCAGCTCGCTTCCACACCACGCTTGCTCATCTATTAATAACCAAGGCCCGCCAACTTTTGACTCAAACAGAAGCCACAAAAGTAGTTATATCGGGAGGCTGCTTCCAAAACAAAAACCTAACCACCTCCCTCCAGCACCTCTTCGCCAGTGAAAACATCCCCCTTTACATCCCCTCTTGCATTCCATGCAATGATAGCGGCATAGCTGTGGGACAGATATTTTTTACTACCTTTGCAACCGTTGTTAAAAAAGTATGAATTATGGAAACAGTATTGAGTGGTATCAGGCCGACAGGCAATTTGCATTTGGGGAATTATTTTGGTGCGGTGCAGAGTTTTATAAAGTTGCAGCACGAATATAACTGCTTTTTTTTCATTGCCGACTGGCACTCGCTTACTACCCATCCGAAACCCGAAAATATCCGCAAGAGCGCTAAGACTATTCTGGCGGAATACCTGGCTTGCGGTATCGACCCCGAGAAGGCTACCATCTATGTGCAGAGTGATGTGCACGAGGTGCTTGAGCTTTATCTTTATCTGAATATGAACGCCTATCTGGGCGAGTTGGAACGGGTAACATCCTTCAAAGAGAAGGTTCGCCAACAACCCGATAATATCAATGCCGGGCTGCTGACGTATCCTACCCTGATGGCTGCCGACATCATTATCCACAAGGCCAATAAAGTACCTGTTGGTAAGGACCAGGAGCAGAATATGGAGATGGCCCGCAAATTTGCCCGCCGTTTCAACACAATGTATGGTGTGGAATATTTCCCCGAACCTGCCTCTTTCCACCTATCAGAAAAGGCAGTGAAAGTACCGGGATTAGACGGATCAGGCAAGATGGGTAAGAGCGAAGGTAACGCCATCTATCTGGTAGACGACGAGAAGACAATTAAGAAAAAGGTGATGAAAGCCGTAACGGATGCAGGCCCTACCGAACCCAATAGCGAGAAATCCGAACCGATTGCCAACCTTTTCACGATGCTGGAAATCGTATCTTCGAAGGAGACTTATGATTATTTCAACGAGAAATACAACGACTGCTCCATTCGCTACGGCGACCTGAAGAAGCAGCTTGCCGAAGACATCAACGCCTTTTGCACCCCTATCCGCGAACACATTCTCGAGATATCGGCCGACGACGCCTATATGAACAAAGTAGCCCGCATAGGCGCCGAAAAAGCAACCGAAAGCGCTTCCAAAACGATTCGCGAAGTCCGCGAAATAATAGGATTCCGCCCCTAAAGTTTTATGGGAGCGCCGTTATAGAAGTCCAGTATCTTGGTGCGGAATATATAATCGTACTTGGCTTGGGCTTGTTCGGACAAGCTTTGTGCGTACTTCGTCTTTGATTCGTTGTATTCAAACACAGTGCTTTTTCCTGTGGCATAGCGTTCTTCGGCATAACTGAAGGCTTCTTTGCTTGCCTCTACCGAGAGGGTGGAGGCGGCGTATTTGTCTTCTGCCGATGTTGCATTGAAATAAGCTTGCTGTATCTCTTTATAGAGGGTCTTCTTGGTATTCTCCATCTGCAGTTCCTGCGTGATGATACCTACCCGTGCCGAGCGTACACTGTTACGTGTCTGGAAGCGATTGAAGATGGGGATGCTGAGACTTAAGCCGATGGTCTTCCGTTCGTTTTGATTGACTTGGTCGCTAAAGCTAACGTTTTGTACATCGTCTCCACCCGAGTAATAGTAGTAGCCGTTGCTATAACTCATGTTGAGGCTTAGCTGAGGATAATAGGCCGATTGAGCTACTTTCAGCATCTTCTTGCGGCTTTCCAGCAGGAAGTTTTGCTCCAAAATCTGAGGCTTCACTTGTACGGCATTTTGATAAATAAGTTCCGGCGCCAATAAACCTCTTCCGCCAGTCATTGCATTGTCTAAATTGGGCGCAGCAATATCGAAATCTGTTCCGCTACGTTCCAGTTCCAGTAGTTGAGCCAGGTTGAGCGTACTCAGCTTTACGTTATTACGGGCATCGGTAAGGCTCACCTCATCTTTAGCCAATTGAGCCTTGATGTCATATAACTGTGAAAGGGGAACCTTTCCGGCATTCACCAACGCCTCTGTTTTCGCTACCTGTTCTGCTGTCAGCGCCTTCTGTAATTCGGCTATATACATGATCTCTTTATTGTATAGAATCTGGAGGTAGTACGAGGCTACGCCTACGGCCAAATCTTCTTTTGCCTTATTGAGTGACTCAACAGAAGCCTGAAGATTAAGTGTGCGGGCGGCAATGTCGTTGGGTATCTTCAATCCGTCGAAAAGGGGCATACTGAGTTGCAGATAAGCCGACGAGTTGGCTGAGTTACGGTCTACAATCACTCCGTCTTTTGAGGGCGAGCGACCGAAGTCGAAATTCTGTCCCAAACCGGCATTCAGGCTGGGTAGCCAACTGTTTTTGCTGGTATTCATTTCTATGCTCCGGTTTTCTTGTTCCTGCTGCAGTTGCTTTAGATCGATGTTGTTGTCGATGGCATAGTAGATACAATCCTCCAAGCTCCATTGTTTGGTTTGTGCCTCTAAGCTCAGGCTGTAGCAAAGGGCTACGGCAAGCAATCCTATTTTTATGTTTGTTTTCATACGCATTTACTTTTTCTTGTCCTTATTTGGATCGATGGCTGCGCCGCGAATCTTGTCGGAGACAGTAAGCCCTTCTATTACTTCAATCTTGATTCCGTCGGAGAGGCCGGTCTTTATCTGATGGCGCTCGAATACCTGTTTGGGAGTCTCTTCCTTCACTAACTGTACAAAAGCCGAATCGCCATGGAATTCAATCGTGCTTTCGGGCACGGTTAACACATCTTCCACCTTCTTTAATACGATTTCTGCATTGGCGCTGTATCCGGCACGGATGAAAGCATCGTTAGGGATGTGTACGGCAGCTTTTATCTCAAACTGGATGGCACCGTTCTTATCAACCCCCTTGGGGGATACATATTCCAGCACGGCGTCAAATACCCGGCTTTCCATGGCGCCTACCGTCAGTTTGATAGGCATGCCTTCATTGATGCGGCCAATCTCCGTCTCGTCTACATTGCCCCGGAAAATCATATCGTTCATATCAGCTACGGAGGCGATGGTTGTACCGTCGTTGAAGTTGTTAGACTGAATAACGGAGTTACCCACTTTTACAGGCACATCAAGTATCATACCCGAGATGGTGCTTCGTATCTGGGTCGTACTGGCAGCCCTGGAGTTCTTGGCAATACCGTCGCGGATGATTTCCAGTGCGCTTTGGGCATTGAGGTGCTCCTCTTTTGCTTTCAGGTAGTTGGCATTAGACAGATTGAACTCCTCGCGGGCAATCACTCCCTGATTGAAAAGGGCTTCATCGCGTTTGAAGGTCTCTTCCACCTGCTTGAGGTTGATATTTGCCACGTTTACGCGTGATTCGGCACTATTGAGTTGAACCATCTCAGGGATAACCTTGATACGAGCCAATATATCACCTTCCTTCACCATCTGACCGGCTTCTTTCAACAGTTCGGATATGATACCCGATATCTGGGGTTTGATAAGCACTTCATATCTTGGCTCAACGGCGCCGGTAGCCACAGTCTTTGTTTCTACTGTATCGCGCTGAGGGGTTACAATCTCATAGACGGTGATGACCGGTTGCGCCTTTTTCCAGAGGAAATAAAACGTTCCCAAAACGGCTGCTCCAACCAATACTAATAAGGTAGTGCGCATGATCTTTTTCCATAAACGATTTTTCATGACTATTCTGTTTTTTTATTATTATTCTTCACGTATGGCGTCAATCGCCTTTATTTGCATGGCTCGCCAAGCCGGTATAAGTCCGGCAAACAAACCGCTGATTAATATAACTATGGTAGCTGCTATCGCTGTATTAATACTCACTTCCGGGTTTGCGAAAAAGGTTTCTCCATCCCCGGAAGGAGGTTGAACCAATAGTATCCGGTTGAATACATCGAGGATAAAGACACCCAGACTCAAGCCCAGAAGTCCGGCCATAGCGGTGAGCAGCAAGCTTTCGCTCATCACCTGAGAGATAATGTTGAACGGTTTAGCCCCCAAGGCTCGGCGAATGCCAATCTCTTTGGTACGCTCTTTTACGGTCACCATCATAATATTACTAATTCCGATTACTCCCGCCAGCAAAGTTCCCAATCCTACCAGCCATACTAAGAAGTCTATCCCTGTAAATAACATCTGGAAAGTACCGAACGTGGCTGCCAGATTCACAAAAGCCACAGCCTGCGGGTCGGTAGGAGATATTTCGTTCTGTACCTTCAGTAATACGGTGATATCGTTTATCACTCTTTCCACTGAAACATCGGGTTGAATGCTTATAGCCAGCAAATGAATGACATCTCCTCCATTCTGCGTCTGTTGCAAGGTGGTGGAAGGGATAAAAACCGATTCTTCCGGACGTCCGTTGATATTGACGCTCGACGATTTTGGATGGATTACACCTGCCACCTGGTAATATAAACCGTTCACGCGGATATACTTACCGCAAGGGTCTTCGTCTTTTTTGAATAGCGTTTCGTTCACTTTGCTACCTATCAGGCATACCTTTCGTTTCTCCATTATATCGAGATCGTTGAGCAAGCGCCCGAAAAGAACGGTTTCCGATTGGATATCGAAAAAGGCAGGCATCACGCCATTTACATTGAAGGTACCGGTCATCTGTCCGTAAACTACATTCTTATCCATGCTCCCGCTTCCTATCATTGGCGAGATAGCATCGATTCCTACTATGTTCTTTTGAATGTTTTCCAAGTCGCGGTTGCGCATCTCCCAATAACGTCCTTTGTTAAAACCTTTATAAGGTTCGCTGGTACGGTCTGTATAAATAAAGACTGAGTTGGTGGCAAAACCATCAAAGTTACCCATTATCCCGTTCTTTAATCCGGCGCCCGAACCAAGGAGAAGCACCAGCATCAGGATTCCCCAGAATACGCCCAAGCATGTCAGCAGGCTTCGCGTCTTATTGCGGGTGATAGTCACCCATATTTCTATCCATCTGTCTACGTCAAACATCTTTCATTCCTCCCTTATTGCTTCAATGGCTGAAATCTTTACGGCTTTACGTGCCGGGAAATAACCGGCCAGCACGCCTGCCATAATTAATACACCGGTAGCCGCCAACGCGATACTCATATTTACAGTCGGGTTACGGAATACGGTTGTATCGCCTTCCCTGCCTGCGGAACTATCTGCAGCGCTGCTACCTCCCATCTCCATCACATAATTAATCAGTTCCGTAAGGCCTATCCCGCTAACCATTCCGATATAGCCGAAAACGGCCGTTACAAGGATTGATTCTACGATGATAAGTTTCAGGATAGACAATGGCTTGGCTCCAATTGCTTTGCGTATGCCAAACTCTTTCGTTCGCTCGCGGACGGTTATCAGCATGATATTACTTACTCCCACGATACCTGCCATCAATGTGCCAACTCCGATAATCCAGATAAAGAAGGCAATGCCGTTACTCATTCCCTGCCACATGCGAAACTCGTTGCCCGAGCTATAGAAGCCAACCGCGTTTTTATCTTCCGGGTCGAACTTATGCTGCCTGCCCATGAACTCGCGAAAGCGCTTCTCGAAGTCTATGGAAGCCTCTTCCGTGTTCACGCCTTGAATGGTGAAATCTATTTCTCCTACCTGGTAGCCACCTGAAAAAAGAGTTTGCCCGGTTGAGAAAGGGATATAGGCCGGTGGAGTATCCGTTTTATTGTCGTTCTCATAGACGCCAATTACCTGAAACGTAAGGCTGCCTACCTTAACAAACTTGCCCAAGGGATTTATTGTGGAGTCGCGAAACAGGAGTTCCACCATACGCGGGTTGAGTACAATCACTTTTCGCTTCTCCTTCATATCAAGCTCATTGATAAAACGTCCATTTCCGGGAAGTATGGGTTTATAATACATAAGTGTAAAGTCAGGATAAACCCCTCGAATACGTCCCGTCAGGTATTCTCTATTATAAGAGATGGTGTCGCTTCGGTAATTGATGCCTGAAATATAATCTATTTCGGGGAAAGCCTGTTTAATGGCGTCAATGTCTTTTGCCGTATATTCCAATCGTCTGTTGGTAGACATTCCTTTGTAAGGAAGAGTCGTGTAGCGTGGCCAGGTTTCGACTGTGTTGGTAGACATATTGCGGAAATTATAGGCAATGCCGTTGCGTAGTCCGTTGCCTGCAGCCAGTAGCACAATCAGCATGAAGATACCCCAGGCTACCGAGAATCCGGTCAGGAAGGTGCGGAGCTTGTTCTTTTTCATGGTGCTCCATATCTCGCGGAGGTCGTCGAACTCAAACATGGGCAGGATATTCTATGCTTTCTATTAAACCATCTTTCAGCCTGATAATCCTGTCTGTTACTTCAGCTACCGAAGGTTCGTGGGTTACAATTATCATGCTCATTCCCTCTTTGTTTACTTTGCGCAGCAGTTCCATTACCTCTATCGTGGTTACGCTGTCCAAGGCGCCTGTAGGTTCGTCGGCCAGGATTACGCGGGGCTGGGCTATCAGGGCACGAGCAATGGCTACGCGCTGCTTCTGTCCGCCCGATAATTCGCTGGGCATGTGGTCTGCCCAGTCGCGCAGCCCTACCATATCCAGATACTCCATGGCTATAGCATTCCGCTTCCGGCGCCTCATTCCCTGGTAGTAGAGTGGGAGGGCTACGTTCTCCATCGCATTCTTAAAGGAAATAAGATTGAAGGATTGAAATATAAACCCTATCGTGTGGTTGCGGATTTCGGCGGCTCGGCTCTCGCTAAGGTCTTTTATGAGATGTCCGTTCAGGATATAATCGCCCGTGTCGTATGTATCCAGTATACCGAGTATATTTAATAAGGTAGATTTGCCCGAGCCGGAAGCTCCCATGATAGAAACCATCTCGCCATCTTCAATATTCAGGTTTATACCTTTCAGTACATGCAAGGGAGCAGCGCTGAAATACGTTTTGTTTATGTCTTTAAGTTCTATAATCATGAAGAAGCTTTTTTATGTGTATTCCATGTATACCGCAAATGTGGAACAATATTGTTTCCTTCCAAACATTTTAAGGTAGTTTAACTAATTATTTATGCAAGTTGACAAAAAAGGACTATTCCTTTTCTTTGTTGTAGATACGTGGCACTCCACGTATCTATATTAGACGTATAATTTTTCAAAATGTTTCATATAAAGCTGTCTTTTATTCAGACGGTTCGTTTCCGGGCTTATTTTTCAGCTTTTTTAATCGTCCGGCCTTTCGCACAGCCTGGTCGAGGATATAGAGTATCTGTCCGTTGGTGCTGCGGAACTCGTCCGCAGCCCACTTCTCTATAGCCTCCATCAACTCAGGATCGATGCGAAGGATAAAACTCTTATTGCCGCTTTCTTTTTTAGCCATTGGTGTTTTATTGATGTAACGTCCCTGTATTCAGCACCGGCTGGGCAGCCTCGTCGGAGCAAAGTACCACGAGCAGGTTGCTTACCATCGCTGCCTTCTTGTCTTCATCCAGATCCACTATTCCGTCTTTCTCCAATTTATCCAGTGCCAGTTGCACCATGGTTACGGCTCCTTCAACTATCCTTTCGCGGGCAGAAATGATAGCATCTGCCTGCTGACGGCGCAGCATTACGCCGGCAATCTCCGAGGCGTAGGCCAGATAATTGATGCGTGCTTCTACTACCTCTATACCGGCAATGGCCAGGCGGCGGTTTAGTTCTTCTTCCAGCTTATGAGCTACCTCGTCACCGTCAGAGCGGAGCGTTACTTTGTCGCTACTCTCGTTCGTGTCGTAAGCATACATCCCGGCAATTTGTCGGATGGCGGCATCACTCTGTATCTTTACAAAGTTCTCGAAGCTCTGCATCAGCCTTGGCAGCTTGTCAAGCCCAGCCTGGATAGCTATCAATTGGTGTGCCGTCGTTGCCTGGCATGTTGAGATAGACGAAGAATCAATATCGAACAGCGCCTTATAGGTATCTTTCACCCTCCATACCATCACAGCGCCAATCATTACAGGATTACCCACCTTATCATTCACCTTGATAGGCGGAACATCCAGATTGCGCGCACGAAGGGTAATCTTTTTCCGCTGATAGAAGGGGATAACCCAGAAAAATCCATTGTCGGTAATCGTGCCCTTATACTTCCCGAAGAATACCATTGCCTTCGCATCGTTCGGCTCAATAACAGTGAAGCCAAAGCTAATAAAAAGGGTTAATAAACATAGCCCACTTATGCCGAGTAACACACTCCACACCTGAACCAGCGAGATAAAATATGCACACAAACAAGTTACAATGATAAAGGCCAGTATACCTCCAAACCCTGAAACCTTAATCCCTTCAAATTCTTTCTCTTTCGTTCCCATAGCACATACATTTAAGATAAAGTTTAATGATATTATTTTGATATCACAAAGGAATCATTAATATTCCAATCCCCCAAACATTTTCCTCACAATAATTGTTAATTAATGTAGGAGGGGAATTGGATGGCTGGGTTTGATTTTTCAGAATTGGATAAGATTGTGTGTAATTGTTTTTTTAACTTTGCAGCGAAATTAATAAAGAAAAATATGGAGGTTTCATCGAAAAGTCCGTATCTGACGTTTGACAGAAACAAATGGGCAGAACTGCGTGAGTCAGAGCCGATGACTTTAACGGAGAATGAAATACAAGCGCTCCGGGGTATCAACGAAGAATTGTCGATAGATGAAGTGAGGGACATATACCTGCCTTTGTCGCGTTTGCTGAACTACTATGTTAGCTCCACGAAAAGCAGGCAAGAAGTTGTGATGAATTTTTTGAACGAAAAAGTCCAAAAGATTCCGTTTATTATCGGTGTGGCTGGTAGCGTTTCGGTGGGAAAAAGTACTTCATCGCGTGTTTTGCAGGCATTGCTCAGCAGATGGAAAGAGAACAACAAAGTTGCTTTAATCACCACCGACGGTTTTTTGTATCCCAATGCCATCTTGGAAGAGCGAGGGATTATGACCAAAAAAGGTTTCCCCGAATCGTATGATATCCATCATTTACTCAAGTTTGTAAGCGAGATAAAGTCAGGAAAGACAGACATCAAGGCACCCCGGTATTCCCATACGTTGTACGATATTGTACCGGATGAACAGATTGTCATCAGTCCGCAGCCGGACATCCTCATTCTCGAAGGCTTGAATGTGTTGCAGAGTCGGATGGATTATCCGCGAGGTAGGCGTTCGCCTTTCGTTTCCGACTATCTTGATTTTTCCATCTATGTAGATGCCGAAGAGCCTTTATTGGAAGAATGGTTTATCAACCGCTTTATGAACTTCAGGGGCACTGCCTTTAACGACCTCACTTCTTTTTTCTATTCCGTTACCAAACTAAGCGACGAAAAAGCACGTAAAATGGCAAAAAATGTATGGAGGGAAATTAACAGTAAAAACCTACACAAAAACATCTTGCCTACGCGCGAACGTGCCAGTTTGATTCTGCACAAAAGCATGAACCATAGAGTTGATTACGTGAAGTTGCGGAAATAGAAAGCCCCATTTTCCATTATACGGGCACAAAAAAATGCAGATTAATGCGATTCGTTCGCATTAATCTGCATTTTGCAGTATTATTAAAAGCCAAATTTATTTATCGGAAGTACAATAGTTAGCATTCTTGTCCCACCAGATAGGAGTGTTAACCACATCCTTTCCACCTAAGAGAGCAACGCCTTTATCGTATTCTACCTTGTTAATCTGGATTTCATTTTGCGGATATTGTACGCGCTTGATGAAGTTTCTGGAGTCTTTGATATCCTTATTATTGTTATCGTACAATAATTCATCGCGGAAGGCAGCTACATCCATGCGGGGCAGGTTCAGACGACGTTTGTCGTTCCAAGCCTCCATAGCCACGTCGGGGAAGAGAGAGAGGTACTTCTGCGTGATAATCTTCTCAAGAACTGAATTGCCTGCTCCGGAAACATCCGTGAAGTTAGCGCTTGTTCCAGCCGTATTCTTGTCGGTAGAAGCCAGATAAGCATCAGCAGAACCGGATACTCCCCAAGTAGCGAATGATGCACGCACTCCCTTTTCGTATTCAGTCTTGGCATCACCGGAAGCAAATCCGCGTAGGGCGGCTTCTGCTTTCAGGAAGCATATTTCTTCATACAGGAAGATATCGTATTTGCGAGATTTATAGGGTGCACCGTCTTTAATCAGGATGCCCAGTTCAGGCCACAAGGTGGAAGTGGCATATTCGCCCGTCACTTGCGAACCATAAAGTCCGTAAGGATAGCCTTCCCATTTACCTCCGTCTAAAGCAGGATCAAACATAAGAGGGCCGCGCGGGTCTACCTTTGCAGGATGGGTTGATACGGGAGTAGCTGTTCCGCTATTATACAGAGCACGATGATTAACAACGCCGGCAGGCCAATCAATACCACCGATACCTGTCAATAACTTCTCGATCGAAGAGGTCATTTTAAGTGGGCCGCCCCAGGTAATCTGAAACATGGTGTAGTTGTAATCATTACCCCAACCGCCATCGGCTTTGGGAGGAATATAGGCATTGTCTGCCGCACTTTCCATGACACCCGAAGCAATCGCTTTGGCAGCCTGTTCGCTGCATAAGCCTGCATTTACTTCAGAAACACGCAAAGCCAAGCGAAGACGAAGCGAGTTGGCAAACTTACGCCATTTGGCTATATCATTGGCGTAGAGTATATCGGAAGCCGATGAAGAGAAAATTGGAGTGGCATTATTCTTGTCGAACAAAACTACTGCTTCATCCAATTCCCTGAAAAATTCCGTATAGGCAGCCTCTACAGATACATAAGGGGGATTAGCCTCTGCTTCTGTATATTTGGGGAAGGGGATAGGACCGAAATAATCGATTCCAATCGATTCAACATATACGCGCCATATCTTGGCTACAGCAATAGCGTTGGTATATTGATCGCCCTTACTATTCATGTTGCGGATTACAATATTTAAGGAAGCAATCGTATTCTGCACCCTGCGGTACATGCGTTGGTTCCAATCTTCATTCATAATGTAGTTCTTGGTAGAGTAATTACCACCGTCAAGCATTTGAGCATAGAAATCTACCATCAGCGATTTGACGCGCTGTTCGTCATCGCCTTCTATAGCAGGAAGACTTTTGCGGAACGTAGAAGCGAGGCGCGCCTCATCCAGGTTATAGTCCACGTCGGCAGTCGGATCGTTGGGATTTACGTTGATTGCCGTAAGGTCACACGATGTAACAGCTGCGGTAAGAAGCGCACAAGCGCTAAATAATTTATATATATTTTTCATTTCTGTATATTTTAGGAGTTATGCTTAGAAAGCTACATTAATATTTACTCCGATGCTACGCATGGTAGGCATCGAGCCATATTCGTAGCCCTGTACCTTGCTACCGTTACTAAAGCCGGCTTCGGGGTCGAAACCATCCGTCTTGCTGTAAAGCATGAATACATTACGAGCCACGAGGCTTGCCTTGAGATTCGTGAAAGGCGTTTTAGCCAACACCGATTTAGGAATGGAGTAGCCGATACTTAGCTCTCGTAAACGTATGTTGGTTGCGTCATAAATGTAGGCTTCGTCTATTCCGGTGATACCTTGCCAATATTGTTGTGCAGATACGCTTGTAGTGTTGGCCGAGCCGTCGCTTTTTACGCCTGCAACAACCATTCCGTCACGTCCTGCCAGAGTAGACTTCAAGGCGCCAAAGCTGGTACCGGTCAGGATAGAACCCATATACACATTACCGCCATAGTTCATGTCTATTAAGAAGCTGAGAGATACATTTTTGTAGGAAAAGTCATTAGACCATCCCAACATCCATTTAGGCTGGTTGTTTCCCAACTTTTTCATCTCGCTGGCACGAATGGGCAGGCCATTATCTCCAACAAGAATGTTGCCCTTGGCATCACGTTCGTATGCATAACCATACATATCACCGTATGCTCCGCCTACTTCTGCAACAATTTGCAGGGGGATGCTTGTTCCGTCGCTCAATACTTGGCGTTTGGTGTCTTCCGTAAGTTCGACAATCTTGTTCCTGTTTTGAGACCAGTTCACCAAGGTTTCCCATGTAAAGCCTGAGGCTGTTTGTACGGGCGTGCCATTGAGGGCAATTTCCCATCCCTGATTCTGTATATTACCGGCATTCACCATCTTGAATTGGTAACCGGTAGCAGCAGGAACAGATATTTTGATAATCTGGTCGAAGGCGTTCTTCTTATAGTAAGATAAGTCCAAACCTATGCGGTTGTTGAAACCTCTCAGTTCCAAACCTAATTCCCAAGATTGAATGGTTTCGCTCTTCAAATTAGGATTGGCAATCCAGTTCTGATTATCAGCCGTAAATACACCCTCTTTGATTTCGTACTTGATTTTGAAATAGTCGTATAGCTGATAAGGCTCGGTGTCGTTACCAACTTGCGCCCATGATACGCGAACCTTACCGAATGTCAACGGGCCTAAGTCCTTACCCATCTGGCTCAGCATCTGAGAGAATACCCAGCTACCTCCTACGGACGGATAGAAATAAGAACTGTTTTCTTTCGGAAGTGTAGACGACCAGTCATTGCGTGCCGTTAGATCCAAGTATAAGTAGTTAGCCCACGACAAAGAAGCCGTTGCATAGATTGAGTTAATCTGTTTGCGGGTTTTTGTGAATTCAGCGTGATGCTCTTTACCATTGTTGATAGAGTAGAAGTCGGGGATGACTAATTCGCCTGACCAATCATTGTTGAGCGACGTTTCACGGAACATGGTGTTGCCACCTGCCGTACCTACGATACCAAAGTTATCCCAAGTCTTCTGAGCCGTAAAGAGGAAGTCTGAGTTGATTTCCTTGAAACGCTCTGTCTGTGTGCGGAAGCTACCATTTGTTTCCCAATAAGGGTTACCCGTGGCACGTGTGTTATCGTAGAGGGATGTATAGTTATCCATACCGGTACGGAGTTTCAGGCTTAACCAATCGGTGAAGGTGAAATCCAAGGCAGCCAACGAGATGTAACGGTCGCGTTTATCGTTGTTGGTGTTTTTGTAGGCCGACCAGTAAGGGTTATTGGGCGACGAAGCATGATTATCCAAATACGTAGCAGGTCTGCCGTCGGGACGTTTCCAATCAGTAGCCTCGAAAGAACTGTAATCTGAGTAGGCAACGCTGCGCGGCATAAACAGACTTTCAAGGAAGATATTGTCGGGGTCTGCAGCTAGCTTGATACGGTTCCTGCCATTCTGATTGATGTAGTTAATTTTCACATCAGCCGAAAGCCAACTAGCTAACTTGGCTGTAGAGCGCAGGGTGATAGATGTACGATCCATACCGCTGTTGGGTATTACGGCCTTGTTGTCTAAGCGAGTCACAGCGGCGCGGAAGGAAATATCATCTGTAACCTTGCTGACATCTAAACTGTTTGTCCAACTATTACCTGTTTGCATGAAGTCGTTGTACAGGCTGTTGTCGCGAGCAGAGTAAGGATGATCGCCCAATCCGTTGGTTACGGTCTTACCGTCTAATTTAGGTCCCCAACTTCCGCGAGAGTTGCGGTTGAAAGCGCCTTGCGTACCTTGTCCATACTCGTTCTGTAGTTCCGGTGTCTGCATCGGGTTTTCAAAGGTAAGATTCGTATTGAACGAGATGCCTACCCCTTTTTTGTTGGTCGAACCTTTTTTGGTCGTTACCATCACAACACCGTTACCGGCGCGGCTACCATAGAGTGCTGCTGCGGCAGGGCCTTTCAGTACAGACATCGATTCGATATCGTCGGGCGAGATGTCCGAAATACCCGAACCTTTATCCACATTGCCATTACCCCAATAGTCGGCAGTGTTGGCGCTGAAGTTGTCGATGGGCACACCATCTACAACAATCAACGGTTGATTGTTACCGGAAATGGAGTTGTTACCACGGATAAGGATGCTGGTAGAACCACCTACTCCCGTTCCGTTTTGTCTGATTTGCACTCCGGCTACTTTACCTGCCAGTGCATTTGCAACGTTGGCGTCGCGTGTTACCGTAAGTTGGTCTCCCTTTACTTCCTGCATGGCGTAACCTAAAGCCTTTTTCTCACGTTTGATACCCAAAGCTGTAACGACAACTTCGCCCAGCGCTTGAGAATCTTCTACTAATGTAATGGTCAAACCGGTTTGTCCCTTAAAGACAATTTCCTGCGTTGTGTAACCTAAGTAAGACACCTGGATTACATCTCCATCTTTTACACCATCCAAGGTGAAACTACCATTGACGTCGGTAATCGTTCCATTGGAGGTTCCCTTCACAAGTAGAGATGCTCCGGCAATAGGCCCAAAGCTATCTTCTACAGTTCCTGTCACTTTTTGGCTTTGCTGAGTAATTTCAGCACTTTGATTAATCACGGCGTTATCTGCCCATACAGTACCACTGAAACAAGATCCGGTGATTGTAATGGCGTAACATACACATTTTAAACGTTTAAACATAATCTGCTTTAATTTGGTTAGAGATAATATTTGTAATCAATTAATAGTGCAAAGGTACGCTATTTTTCATTAACCACCAAACTTTATTTAACAATATGTAGGAAATATTATGAATTAGACTATCGCGTAGCGTTTTCTGCAAATAAAATGGTATTTTGAAGATAGGGAAATTCTTTGACGAAGTATTCGCTGAATATTTTAGAGTTAAGTTCAGATTCTATTTGTTTCATGGTCCACCATTTTCCCCCCGTAAAATGCTGAACTTGTTTTTCGTTGCCGAGCGTGATGGTATAGAGCGACACTAATTGTTTTACTTTTTCATTTTCAAATGTATAACGAATCAAAAACCGGGGATTGATGCTCGGATCGTTGTTCAGATCGCCTATAATATCATGCACGGTGCTTTCTACCGTGTGGCGAAAAAAAATGTATTGATAAAAGGGATAATCCAACTGCTCAGGAGATACCAATACGATCTTGGCACGAGGCAATAGGTATAACATATTGTTGTAAATCACTACAATGCGAACGATAGGATGATAAAACTTCTTGTGCGTATCGGAAAAAGAGTAGGGGATACTCCCTACCACGCGACCTTGTCCGTTCAATACCGGCAGCCATATCTCTTTCCCCAGTTTGTATGTCAACATTTTGATGCGGATTTGTTCGTACACTATAATTAACAAGCCTAATATCGGTTCAAAGTAATGATAGAGGAAGAGTTCAAACGTTGCATCATGAGCCGATTGGGGCAAATGGTTATGGAGCAGAACTACAAAAAGATACAGCGTGAAGCAGTTTTGAATGATTAGCGCCACATAGAAGGCTTCCTTCAAAACAGGATACAGACGCGGATAACGGGGATGCTGGGTGTTGGCGTGAAGTAAGATTCTTTTTCTGAAAATTCCAAAAATTATCAGAACGGTTACAAGCAAGATACCGGCAATAATGGGGAAATAAAAAAACAGGGTGGGTTTGATATCAAAAAATAAAAACAGAGAATAGAGGATATGAGCAATAGCGACAGGTATTAACAAGAACTGATAAATTCCTTTGCTCCAGAGCGCCCTGAAAACAATTAACCCTATAATAGTAATAGAGAAGCCGATAACAAGAGATGTTGTATATGGAAGAAACATATCCAAAAACATCTCAAGCAGTATCGGGGTTAAACCAAGCGCCTGATTATTTAAAATTCTTCTTGCTCTGCTTGACATACTATTTCTTTTATTTTATAGCGGTCCCCACGTATATATAACAATATGTACCCTTATATTGTTCATTTTCTTAACATTTTTTCAGCATGATAAGACGAACGCACCAGGGGTGCGCTCTCTACCTGCCGGAATCCTTTCTGCAGGGCTACCTTTTTATAGGCTTCAAATTGAGCAGGTGTAACGTATTCTGATACTGGGATGTTCTTTCGGGAAGGCTGCAAATACTGGCCGATCGTCAGCATCGTTACACCGGCTGCCAATACATCGTCCATTAGCTCGTGTACCTCATCCACCGTTTCTCCCAGTCCTACCATGATGCCCGTTTTAGTCGTTACTTTCCGGCCTGCTATATGCTTCAGCACAGAAAGACTTACGTCGTACCGGGCAGCGCTTCGGATATTCGGGGTGAGGCGGCGAACGGTCTCCATATTATGTGAGATAATTTCGGGAGCAGCTTCAATAACCAGCTCTACCAGATCCATTCTTCCCTGGAAATCGGGAATAAGTACTTCAATGGTGGTTCGCGGATTGGCTTGTCGGATGGCACGGATGGTATCTGCCCAATGGCGAGCGCCCTTATCGGGCAGGTCGTCACGGTCTATCGAGGTGATAACGGCATGTTTCAATCCCATCAGACGGATGCTCTCGGCTACCCTCTGAGGCTCCTCAGGATCTAAGGGGAGGGGTTTTCCCGTCAGCGTGTTGCAGAATTTGCACGAGCGCGTGCAGATGTCGCCTGCAATCATAAAAGTAGCCGTTCCCCGACTCCAACATTCGCCCATATTGGGGCATTTGCCACTGGTACATATCGTATGCAGACAGTGCGAATCTACAATATGCTTGGTTTGTGTAAAGCGTTCGTTTCCTCCGAGCCGGATTTTCAACCAATCCGGCTTCCTTATATGTTCAGCCATTTACAGATTGTCGAATAAGAAATTAGCCATACGTGTGTACAGATGATAGCGGGTATTCCCACCGGCAATGCTGTGATTGCGGTCTTTGTATATCTGCATCTCAAATTGCTTACCGGCTTGTACCAAGGCTTCGGCATATTCCATGCTTTGGTGGAAGTGTACGTTGTCGTCGCCCGTTCCATGTACCAGCAGCAGCTTCCCTTGCAGGTTCTTAGCCAATTGAATGGGCGAGGTGGCTTTATAGCCGGCAGCGTTTTCTTTTGGTGTACGCATAAACCGTTCGGTATATACCGTATCGTAGAATTTCCAATCGGTAGGAGGAGCCACGGCAATGCCTGCTTTGAAGGTTCCGTTGCCCGTACTCATCGACATCAGCGTGTTATAGCCGCCGAAACTCCAGCCCCAGATAGCTATGCGGTTCTTATCTACATAAGGGAAATTTCCCAATGCCTGAGCGGCTTCCGCTTGGTCTCTCGATTCCAGTTCACCCATACGCAGGTAGGTGCATTTGCGGAAGGCTTCTCCTCTGGCTGCTGTTCCACGTCCATCTACGCTTACAACGATAAAGCCGTGGGACGCCAGATAGTACTCCCAGTCGAAGCCGTAGCTGTCCTTTACCTGCTGTGAGTTAGGTCCGCTATATTGTATCATCAATACCGGATACTTCTTTGAGGCGTCGAAGTTCACCGGTTTCAGTATCCAGGCATTCAGTTCAAAGTCTGAAGCGGTATGTACTTTAATAAATTCTTTCTGTGGAAATGAATAGTCGGCGAGGCGTTTCTTCAGGTTTGCATTGTCTTGCAGCACACGCAAGGACTTACCTGTCTTGGTTTCGTTCACCGTAATCGTTACCGGGGTAGATATGTTGGAATAGCGATTTACATAGTAGGCAAAGTTATCGCTGAAGTCGGCGCTATTTGTGCCTTCAAGGGTAGAGAGCTTTGTCTTAACTCCTTTGGAGTCTATCTTGTAGACAGAGCGACGTAGCGGGCTTTCCTCGGCTGACTCGTAATAAACGGTCTGGGTTGCTTCGTCGTAACCATATAGTGCCGTCACATCCCAACTGCCGGTTGTTACCTGACGCTGCACAACACCCGTGGGTGTATGCAGGTAGATATGTGAATATCCGTCTTTCTCGCTTACGTAGGTAAAGCCGTTTTTAAAGAACCGGATCGATGTGAGCCAGTCTGAATCAACATATCGTTCGTTCTCCTCGCGAAGGATGAGGCGGAAAACGCCGCTCTTGGGATTGGCATAATACATATTAAAGATATTCTGATTGCGATTCAGTGTCATCACTGCCAATTGGTCGTTGTTTGTAGTAAACGTAATGCGGGGGATGTAGCTCTCGCTATCTATCGGCACATTCAGCGCTTTGGTATCCTTGGTAGCTACATTATACGAGTGAAGCGTTACCTTCGAGTTAGGCTCTCCTGCCTTCGGGTACTTGAAGCTAACGAATCCGGGGTAGTTGCCATCGCCATACCATTGCATGGAGAACTCAGGCACATCCGTCTCGTCGAAACGAATAAACGCCAGCACCTCGCTGTCGGGCGACCAGGCCATCAGGTTCGTGACAGCGAACTCTTCCTCGTACACCCAGTCCGTTATACCATTCCGTATCTTGTTCGTCTCTCCGTCTTTGGTAACTTGCACCTCGGTATCGAAGTCGTATTTCCGCAGCCATATATTATTATTGAGCACATAAGCGCACATCCGTCCGTCGGGCGAAAAAGTAGGAATCATCACCTTCTCGCCTGAATCGCTTAAAGGCTTCACAAAGTTGCGGCGTACATCGTAGTCGTAAGTCAGCGCTTTAAACGAGCGGCGATAGATATACTCCGTCTCGCGCCAAACGAGGATATGATGCCCCGTGCTGCTGATTGTATATCCATCGAATGAATCAAACGTACATTCGCGTGCCTTCTTCACATTAAACAATGTATCTACCGGATTCCCTGTCCGGTAAGCATATTTGATAATCATCGTCCGTTGGTCATTCATAGCCGTGTAATGCTCTCCATCAGGAAGCGACCTCAGTTCTCCTACATTAGCCGATTGGCGGAACACCCCGTCAACAACTTCCTTCAGTTCAACTCGCTTACCCCCATTCTGAGCCGCAAGCCCTCCGGCAATAACCATTGCCGCCAACCAACAAATTCCAATCCGTCTCATACTTATCTATACATTTATTGAGGCGCAAATATACAGAAAAAAACTCCAAGATGAAGCAGTAAGATGATATAATGGAAAAAGTCCCTATCTTTGGGAAACAATCAGCAAGTAAAATTACAACGATACATTAAAATGGGAAAACAATACAAATGGGGAATTCTTGGCCCCGGCAAAATAGCGAATAAATTTGCAGATGGCTTGAAAGAGTTGGCGAATGCCGAGCGTTATGCCGTAGCATCCAGTTCATTGGAAAGAGCAGAAACATTCAAAACAAATCATGGCTTCCGGAAAGCTTTCGGTTCATATACCGAGATGTTGGCCGATCCGGATTTGGATGTGGTTTATATATCGACAGTCAATAATTTGCATTTTGAGCATACAATGTTGTGTCTGGAGGCAGGGAAGGCGGTTTTATGCGAAAAGCCATTTGCATCCAATTTATCGCAAGTAGAGCAAATGGTGAATAAAGCCCGCGAAAAAAATGTATTCCTGATGGAAGGCTTGTGGAGCCGCTTCGTCCCGAGCATGGTTCAATTTAAGGAACAAGCCGATAGCGGAGCCATCAAACGCCCCTTGATGCTTCAATGCAATTATGGCTTTATCGCACCTTTCGACCCGGCGAGACGTATCTATGACCCTGCATTAGGCGGCGGTTCGATTCCCGATATAGGTATTTATCCGATTTTTACTGCTTTGTATTTGTTCGGAAAACCGGAAAGCATTCAGGTAACGTCTCTGCCCTCACCAACCGGAACCGATTGGACAACCTCCATCCTATTCAAGCATAAAGGAAAAGAGATCAGCATGCTGTCTTCTTCTTTCCAACTGATTTCAGACAACGAAGCCCGCCTATACGGCGAAGGCGGTTATCTAAAACTGCATGACATGTTCAGCAAACCTACCCGCCTGACTGTCAACAAATATGATGGAAATGAAACCCATATCCCAACTCCCACTGTCGGCAACGGAATGAATTATGAAGCCGCTGAAGTAATGGCTTGCTTAGACAAAGGCTTATTCGAAAGCCCGTCCATGTCCCACTCCTTCTCCCTCGATCTAATAGGCGTCATAGACGAGGTCGTCCAAAAAGCCGCAAACAGCTATGAATAGCTATCATTTACATAACAGGCCGGAGCGTGAAATCCTTGACAGGGAAGAGATACAGCGTTTGCTGAAGGTCGGCAAGTATGCCGTTCTGCCTTTGTGCCGTGACAACGAACCCTATATCGTTTTTCTATAAACATACGACCCGATGGGTCGGAACAATAGAAAGAATGGTAAAATTTGGTAGAAAGCAAAATGACTGTGACGGGTTGGGGAATGGCATATAAAAGTACCGGAAGGGTGCAGTCTCACGACTTTGCCTTCCGGATTTTATACATACAACATTATTGATTTGTCTAAAATCAATATTCTTTACTAACGCACTACCGCTTTTTCGGTATAATATGTTGCTCCTATCAGACCTTTTACAATATAGACTCCGCCTGGGAGAGGAATATTGAAACGGTCGGAGGACGAATTACTGCTATATATCAATGAGCCTGTTAAGCTATATACCTGGAGCCGGTCTATTTTCTCGCCTTGCGATTGTACATTCAGATATCCGTCTTTTGAGGATACCTGCAAAGTTGAAATGGACGGAGTGGATTCGTTGCCTGTGACAATTCCCTTGCCTGTATAGGTCATCTCAAGCGAGAAACGGTCGTTCAGCTCTATGGCATCAGCGCCCGGTTTGGCTACGGTGAAGGTATATACGGGATTGTTTTGCAAGTCAATGGTCTTTCCCAACTGCTTGTCCTGCAGATATACATCGTGACCGAACGTGGACAGGCCGCTAAACTCCAGCTTCATTTCCCCGGCATTCATCACACGCAGACCCAAGTCGGTAGCCCGCGACTGGAAATCGTTGGAAGTGCGTATGGAGAGCGCCTCGCGACCGGGTGAAAAGGCATAGAGCGTGAGCGGAATTTCATTGTATACAAGTACCGGCAAATCTGCCTTCGACGTAGCTTCAGGGTCATAAACCAAGGCGGCCGAGCTTGTCCTGCTGCCCTGTATGGCTCGTATAT
>BNTS01000002.1 GCA_025996775.1 Bacteroidia bacterium
GTGTTAAAGAAACTCAAAAAATGTTGCAGTCTAATGAATAGTAAATATCTTTACCAACTCTACAACGAGACACTTAGTGGGATACTTTTCAATTACTAAGTGGACTACTTTTCAATTATTATTTACAACTATGTCTTTGTTGCGCCCAACACAACAAAATTTCCGAAAGGATATTTGGCTGTTTTGACAGATACCGAAGTGCAAAATACAAATCAGCTCACAGTTGCAAATATTCAGCAACTTTCTGAATTGAACGAAGGCGATGTTGTTTTGATAAATCCTGACGGTTCAATTAGCGTTTTGTACGAAATTCAATCGTTGCACAACGCGATTATGGCAACAGAACGCTGTAATCACAGGTGCATTATGTGTCCGCAACCACCGATATTACAGGAAAAAGACAAAACAGATTTTAATCTCAAACTACTCTCGTTGTTTGATAAAAACACCAAAGGTATTGGCATTACAGGCGGAGAGCCTACCCTTATTGGCGATAATCTTCTTGTTTTGATTGAGTATATCAAAAAACATTTTCCAACCTCGTCTATAAGTCTACTGTCGAACGGAGTAAAATTTGCTGATTATAAATATGCTCAAAAACTTGCCCTTACAATGCACCGCGATTTGCAGATTGATATTCCGATTTTTTCCGACATTGACACCGAACATAACCGAATTGTTGGTGCAAATACCTTTTACAAAACAATTTATGGGCTTTACAATTTGGCAAAATTCCGTCAGAAAATAGGGTTGCGTATTGTGGTGCATAAACAAACATATAAGCGACTTCCGCAAATGGCTGAATTTATCTATCGAAATTTTCCGTTTGTTTTCCACGTTGCCTTTATGCAGATGGAAACCACAGGATTAGCGGAGCAGAATATTGACGAACTTTGGATTGACCCTTACGATTACAATAATGAATTGGAAGAGGCGGTATTGAATTTGGCACGGCGAAATATGAATGTGTCGATTTACAATTCGCAATTGTGCATTTTGCCGGAAAGCATAAGAAATTATGCCAAACAATCCATTTCAGACTGGAAGAATATCTATCTTGCTGAATGTGATGGCTGTGAATTGAAATGGGAATGTGCGGGATTTTTTGCTTCGGCAGAAAATAGGCACAGCAACAAGATTCAAAGAATTACTATATGATAAATGGAAAATCCATAGGAGTAGTTCTACCTGCTTATAATTGTTCAAAAACATTATACAGCGTGTATAAGGAAATACCTCATAGTATTGTTGGTGAAATTATATTGGTAGATGATTGCAGTAGCGATAAAACTTTTTATATGGCACAACAATTAAACATGCAACATATTATCAAGCACGACTTAAATTTGGGCTATGGAGCAAACCAGAAAACTTGCTATAACAAAGCATTAGAGTTAGGAGTAGATATTGTTGTAATGTTGCATCCAGATTATCAATATCGACCATCTCTGATTTATAATATGGCAGAAATAATTGCTAATACCTCAAATAAGATTGTCTTTGCATCTCGTATTAAGGATGGCAATGCATTATCAAATGGTATGCCTTTATATAAATATATAGCCAATGTAGTTCTCACAAAATTTCAGAATTGTGTCTTGAATAAAAATTTATCCGAATACCATACAGGTTATAGAGCATATTCACGCGAAGTATTACAGCAAATTGATTATAACAGTAATGCCAACGGTTTTATTTTTGATAATCAAATCATATTGCAATTTTTTGAAAAGGGATATGAAATATTTGAAATTGCTTGTCCTGCTAAATACAATAATGATTCATCATCAATTGGAATACTGCGTTCATCTATTTATGGAATGAAAATTATTTATTACACTGTCATGTATAAATTCAAACGAAAATGACGGAATATATCATAATTTCAGTAGTTTTTGGAATATTTTTCTTCTTGTTAATTTACAAGTTATTCAATATTTATGTAGAAAATCAATATTGGAGTAGAGTCGTATGTGCTATTATTCTTACATTATTATTTAAAACTGATTGGGGAATACATTTTTACGGATTGGAATATGAAGATGCTTATGTCTTTAATTTTGTAGCAAGACAATTTGCTAATAATATCTTTAGTCATTCCTTTTTAACAGACGGAATATTATGTGGCAGTATTAGTAATCCGATAGCAATGGGAACATACGGAGGACATTTCATAACATACCCCGTTTTTTGAGTTATTTTTTTCGTATTTTGGGATTTGAACCATACTATATCTGTCAGATAAATATCTTTATTGAATTTGTCTCTTTGTGTGTTTTATCAGTTTTCCCTTTAAAAATAAGTAAAACAAATCTATGGTTTTTGTTACCTGTAATTTATTGTACTGCACCTATTATGAATGTGTTTGCCAATACAGGGTTTTCTGAAACATTTTCCAGTTGTATATGTCTTTCATTTCTATTTGCAATTTTGCTCTATCGGAACAATAAAACATGGGGCAATGCTTTATTCTGCTTTGTCAGTATATTTTTATCATTTTTATGTAAGCGAGAAAACATCTGTTTAATACTCGTTCCATTTTTATTTTGTTTGAACGAGTTCTATCAATTCAGAAAAATAAACAAAAAGATGTTGTATATTTTGGCAGGTAACATATTACTTCTTACAATATATTTATTATTCATTCAAAATATTTTTAACATAGAGTCCACTGAATCAGAAGATATTCAAATAAAAACATTCAGCATTCATCATTTTTACAAACTTTTTCCTGTTTTTGTCAAATCCTTATTTTCTTTCAATTATTTTTTAATTACTATCTGGCTCGCTATTTTTTCTATAATATTTGCATGGAAGAAATTAGATTTAATATCAGTCACTTTTATTATACTGTTTTGTTCATATTTGACATTGTATTCATTTCATTATAGAGGATACTTTTTTGTGAAACATAATGAAATTTCGACTTTTGAAACATTTAGGTACTTAAATAATTTTTACTATCTAATTCCTTTAATTTCAGTTGCTATAATAAATAAATTGAAAACATATAATTCTTGGGTGATTTGTTCTCCAATAATTGTTATTGCCATTTATTCATTGATTAACACTTTTGAATTAAGAAAAGGATATGCAGAAATGGAATATGAAGATAGACTGAAAATTCCCATAACAGTGTGTGCAAATCTTGAAAAAGAAGAAAATTTCGTGTTAATAACAGAAGATATTTTGATATATCAAATTCTTTCCATCAACTCATTCAGTATTTGCGATATACACGATTTTAATAATTGCAAAAATTATTTATTGAATAGAAATATGTTTGTTCTCATTAGAAATGATACATATAAATATCTTCTTGAAAGATATAATGTTTCTCTCAAAGTTGAACTTTCAAAACCAATATTTGAATATGAAGATACAAAATTATACCGAGTTGAAAGTTTTAATTAAATATGACAAAAATTGCAGGGTAGTCCCTGCCGACAGTTGCGAGTCGAGGCTGCAACAAATATTTAATAACAAAAAAAGGAGGTTTTATGAAAATGAAACGATTAGTTTTTTTGGCGTTATCTGCTTTGCTTTCTGTGGGTAGTGCTTTTGCCTTGAATACAGGGATAAAAAGCATTGAGACCGATGTGAAAAGCGAGTTCAGGAAAGACACGCAAAAGCAACTTGTACTGACCCAAGCGAATGAGTTTTCGACAGACAATTCATTCTATGGTCATTCGTCACACCGTTCGCACAGCAGTCATTCTTCGCATAGGAGCCACAGTTCTCACTATTCGAGCAGATAACAGCGATTAGGGGCAGGTAATCAAATTATTTGTCCCTAATTTTTTATGTGATTCGCATTTTGGTAAATAAATCAAAGAAAAAATTGTACTTTTGTAGTCTAAATTTTCACGCAAATGAGTAAGATTAAAATAAAAAATTTCGGACCCGTCAAGGATGGCTTTCAGAGTGATGAAGGATGGCTTGATATAAATAAGGTTACTGTATTTGTCGGTAATCAAGGGTCGGGCAAAAGTACGGTTGCCAAACTAATTTCTACTTTTTCTTGGATTGAAAAAGCATTAGTCAGAGGCGATTATGATAAAAAATGGTTTGAGCGGAGAAGCATTAACCGCTTTAAAAGTCAGTTTCTGCCGTATCACCGTTTGGATGCTTATCTAAATTCCAATTCTGTTATTGATTATCAGGGCGAAGTATATTCTATAAAGTATCAAAATGAAAGTTTGACTATCAATGAAATTTCTGACAAAGTGTATTCTTTACCGCAAATTATGTATGTACCTGCTGAAAGAAACTTTTTGACATATATTAAAGGCGCGAAAGAGTTGAAACTGTCGTCTGAATCGTTGCAGGAATTTAACACAGAATACTACAATGCACAACAAGATATGAAAGGTGCTGTGCAATTACCCATTAACAACGCTGTGATTGAATATGACAAATTAAATGACACATTAAATTTAAAAGGAGAAAATTATAAAGTTAAAATAACAGATGCTTCGAGCGGCTTTCAATCGTTTGTTCCATTGTATTTGGTTTCAAGTTATTTGGCAGATTCGGTAAAAAGTCATAGCGAAAACAAAGATTCAATGAGTCCTGAAGAGCGAGACAAATTTCAAAAAGGATTTCAGAAAGTATGGAATAACGAAAATCTGACCGATGAACAAAAACGGGCGGCACTTTCCGTATTATCAGCAAAGTTTAATAAAACTGCCTTTATCAATATAGTAGAAGAACCCGAACAAAATCTCTTTCCGTCTTCGCAATGGCAAATGCTGCAAAGTTTGTTGAAACTCAATAATATGAATGACGGCAATAAATTGATTTTGACTACTCACAGTCCTTATTTAATCAATTATTTAACTTTGGTTGTTAAGGCGGGAGAATTGAAAAATAAGATAAAAACAGATGCACAAAAAGATGAATTAGAAAAAATTGTACCATTAAATACAATTATTGATTCTAACGATTTGTCAATTTATGAATTAGATGAACAAAGTGGTACAATCAACTCTCTTGAAACTTTTGATGGACTTCCTTCCGATGAAAACCGTTTAAATGCTATGTTGGACGATGGTAATGAACTGTTTGCTAATCTTTTAGAAATTCAACAACAGTTATGAGCGGTAAAAGAAAAAGAAACTCAAAGAAGTGGAAAAGTCATTCAAAGAAAATAATAAAGCCACAAAAAATGGGTAATAATATTGATTTCTTTAGTAAAACCAAGTACCAACAAAAGTCAAAGAACATTGAATTTGGTCTTTGCGATGATCCGCCTCCTGCTGAAAAACCCGCTTATATTGACGATACTGATAAAACAAAGTGGATTGCTATTGTAATAAACAACAAAAATAAAGAAGTAACTTTTACTGCAATAGACCATTGTCCTGAATATGATTTTAGAAGAGAAGATAGAAAACCAGATAAACGGTGTGATGGGGTACTTACTTTTAATTCTCATATCGTTTTTGTTGAATTGAAACAAATTAAAGGACGTAAAAGTAACGATTGGATAGAACCTGCCGAACAGCAATTGAGACGAACAATTTTTCATTTTTCAAAAACTAAAGATTCGAGAATATTTAAAAATAAAGAAGCCTATATCGCTAATAGTAAACGTCCTATTTTTACAAAAGGTCAAGGGAACAGAGTAAATAGTTTTTTGAAAACTACAGGTTATGTTTTGAGAATACAAAACAGAATTGAGATAAATTAGTTCTTTTTCCAAACCGCAAGTCAAAGGATAATGGGTGGTAACGGTTAGGGTTACGACATCGGCTTCGGCGGATTAGACCACGTTCTTGTGTTAGGCAAAAACGTCAATGTATTAGTGGTGAATTCTGAAGTTTCCAACACGGGTGGGCAATCGTCCAAATCGACCTGGCTCGGCGGAACGTCCTTGTTCCGCCGACGTTAGCAAGCATCCGACTTCTACAAACGCAAAAGGGGCTGTCTTGAACTGACATTGTTCCCCAAAAAAGTTAGACAAAAAACTTTTGGGGACACAGTTCAATTTGACAAACGATTTTGGCATACTCCCTCAAAATTATTTTTTCCTTTTAATGACATAACGATTATTATTTCGATTATTAACGACAAAATTACAATAAATACCTGATAAACAAAAATCTGAGAAATCTATCCTGTCAATCCATCCAATTTATTTACTGCATCCCGCTTGCTTTTGTCGATGACCTTGGCATAAATCTGTGTAGTCTTTATATCAGAATGTCCCAAAATCTTACTAACCGTTTCAATCGGCACTTCCAAACTCAACAACAATGTTGCGTTCGTATGCCGCGCCACGTGAGTAATTCCCTCTAAAAGCAAGCAATCCCAAGACAGAGTAAACGACACGCAAGCGGTTTATAATAAGCAAGTTTGATTGATTTTTCCGTCTTGCAGAAAATGCAGAACCGGACATAAAATCGCAGTATTTCAGTTACCAAACCGTTAGCCGGTTGTTACCGGAAAACGGACAGGTAACAGGGTACGGATAAAAGAAATCAAATCAGTGTCCTTTGCGCTGTTTGACAGTCTTTTGCATAACAAAGAACGCTTGTACAATGGCTAATTTTGCCACTAAAAATATAAGCGTATGAAAGTAGAAAAATTCAAGGTGTTGCTCTACCTTAAAAAGAGCGGTTTGGATAAATCGGGCAAGGCTCCGATTATGGGACGCATCACTGTAAACCGGTCAATGGCGCAGTTCGGTACGAAACTGTCCTGCACCCCCGGCTTGTGGAATCCCCGCGAAAGCAGACTGGACGGCAAGAGCCGTGAGGCGGTCGAAGTGAATGCCAAAATCGAGAAACTTTTGCTGGCTGTGCATTCGGCATTTGACAGCCTCGTGGAACGCAAAAAGCCTTTCGATGCAGAATCAGTGAAGGTCTTCTATCAGGGAAGCATGGACGCACAAATGACCCTGCTTTCCCTTCTCGACCGGTACATGGAAGGGTTGAAAGCCCGTGTCGGGATAGACTGCGCTCCAACCACGTTAAGCACTTATGTGTACACGCATCGTTCGCTCGGCAAGTTCATTAAAAAGAAGTTCAAGACAAAAGATGTCGCATTCGGGCAGCTGAACGAACAATTCATCCGGGAATACCAGGATTTTGTTTTGGGCGAACAGGGTTATGCGATGGATACCGTCCGCCATTATCTTGCTATTTTAAAGAAAATCTGCAAGATTGCTTTCAAGGAGGGCATTTCCGAGCGGTTTCACTTTGCCCATTACAAGCTGCCCAAACAGAAAGAAACCACCCCGAAAGCATTAAGCCGGGAGAGTTTCGAGAAAATACGGGATTTGGATATTCCCCGAAACCGCCCTTCAACCCGTTTCACGAGGGATTTGTTCCTTTTCGCCTGTTACACGGGTACAGCTTACGCAGATGTAGTCCGCATTACTGCTCAGGGTATTTAAAAATTTAGCAGTTTATTTCAGTATTCTTCAGATAAGGCAGCCTTTAATCTTTTCCTCTTTCTTTCTTCGCGCTCGAATGAGGTAAGGTAGTTTTCTGTTGTTTTCAGGTCGTTGTGGCCTAAGTTTTCAGAGATGTAGGCTATGTTGGCGCCGGAGCGTTTTAGTACCGTTTTTTTAAGAATCCCTTATATAAACTTTTTGCAGATATTGTGTCTTTTTCTTCGTTTGACAAGTGTCGAACACCTGTTTGACAGCTGTCAAATAGCTGTCCGATACTTGTCAAACAGGTGTTCGACAGCTGTCAAACGATGAAAAGATAATGGCTTCTTATAAGACTTATCAAGGTGTCTGCCCAAAAAAAAGCATATATCTGCGATGGAGAATTTGCTTCCACCGTTGCCTTCACCTCTTCCTTATTGGATTATAACGTATTATGCCATTCGTGGAAACAGTTTTTCAAACTTCATGAGGAGATTGTCGCCAAAATGGGTTTCATTTGTGTTTATGTATTACTGTTTGTGAGAAAAGCTTCCAATATAGTTGTTTTTAAGACGAACAGTAGTGATGAAAATTCTGCCTTATTATCTTCATCTAAAGAATTACTAAGCATATAATTTTCGAAAGCGATAATTCGGGCAAACACATCCGTGTAGTTTTGTGATATTTTCGATGTTTCAATAAAGAAGTTAAGATAATGTGTTATAAACGAATCTTGTTCAAAATGAGTTATCGCTTTATTGGATTCGGATAAAAGCGATTTATAAGTCTTGGAAGTGACGTTTTTTTGAATAATATTTGTTTGTGATTGGAATAAATGAACATACCATAGCATCTGTATCAAAAAATAGTCAGGATATTTCGTGTAATATTCTTCCAGTTTTTTGGTGAATTGTTTATCGTTATTTTTTTCCAAACGTGCTAACTCCAAGTATGCGATAACTGGAACATCTCCCACTTCATCGCGAAATTCTGCTATTGCTTTTTTCCATTTTAGTTCAGATTTTTCAAAGGCATCAAGCGTATCAAAAAACAAATCGGTTACTGATTCCGGATCGGTATGATGGATGCCGGTAAAAAGGCTGTTTGGTAATTCGTCAATATCTGTAATAGAAACATCCAAATCTCCCTTCAATTCATCTAAATACGTATCGACTGCCTCCTTGTCAATATTATTTTCCATCAAAAGATGAGTCAAAAATATCAATGTATGAACTTCTTTCTCAGATATATCCTCTTTATCTTTTTGAGATAATTCTAAAAATAATGCCTTTAGTTCCTCATGATCTAAAGCTAACAGTGAATGATAAATTTCATTTGCAGCTTTAAGAGTCTCTTCATCAAGTGAATTTAAAAATTCATAGTCTTCATCCTTGAGGTCGTAATCATCATCTTCTTCGTAGTCATCTTCATCATCATCAAATTCGTCATCCTCATCTGTGATGTAGCTATAATTTCCTTCTCCTGCTGTTTTGTCTAATTGGGCAATAATTTGCTTTTCCCTTGCCGGACTTTCAAAACCTGTATTTATATACATTGGTTTGCCATCTTCCAAGTTACCACATTCGATCTCTATTAGAGGAATGTCCTCTGTGTCTTCTTCCAGAAAAAAGCGAGTCGTTTGAGTGTATACTTTATGCGGCATGAACCCGTATTCTTCGGCAAATTCAAGGGTGGCGTAAATAATATTGTGTGCCAAGGGATAAGAAATCTCGATAAATTCAATTTCTTTGTCCAGTAGCATCTCTTCCACTTCTTCAGGGAAAATATTGAAAAAATAGAAGCTGTCTTTTACTCCCAAACACCCCAAATCGGCTAAATAAGCGCAAGCCGACAGATTGCCGTTCGCATGTTTTCTGGCTATAAGAATATTGGCGATTCTACTTTCCTCCCAATCGCTGTTTATCCAACATTTATAAATGGGGATATTTCGCGACTTTTGGCGAATGTAATTTTCAGGACTCAATAGTTGAGCCTGTTTTGTTGTTGCTTTCTTGGACATATTATTTATTTGAATGCTTTTTAGTAAATTTCAATTATGCTGCAAACGTACTAAAAAAATCATTGATAAATTTTACTTCATTATCATAATTTTCCTCAGTGCCAGTCATCTGCGCAATGCAGAGAATAATGTATAATCCGCGCTCTTCACATTCATCCACAATTCGGTCTGCCTGCTTGGCATTATAGCCTACCTTACGGCCATCGCCCGGCTATTCGAGTTAACTTGTAAGGTGTTAGTTAAGTCCGCCACTTATTTAGCAATGCCTTCCAGGGTAAATAGGAAGGCGTATTCTAATGCTACGTCGTTTAGGTAATCAAAGCGACCGCTGGCGCCACCGTGGCCAAATTCCATATTGGTTTTTAGCAGCAGGACGTTGTTGTCTGTCTTTTTGTCGCGGAGCTTGGCTACCCATTTGGCAGGTTCAAAATATTGTACCTGGCTATCATGGAGGCCTGTTGTAACAAGGATGTTCGGATACTCTTTCTTTTCAACGTTTTCGTAGGGGCTATAGCTTTTCATATAGACGTATGCCTCTTTCTGTTTTGGGTTACCCCATTCGTCGAACTCATTCGTTGTAAGGGGGATGCTTTCATCCAACATCGTGTTGACCACATCCACAAAGGGAACATTGGCTATAACGCCGTTCCATATTTCGGGTTTGATATTGATCACTGCGCCAATCAGAAGACCTCCGGCACTACCACCTTTGGCGTATAGATGCCCTTTACCTGCGTACTTTTCGGCAATTAAGTATTCTCCGCAATCAATGAAGTCGGTAAAGGTATTTATCTTCTTTTGCAATTTACCGTCTTCATACCATTGGCGGCCCATTTCCTGACCTCCCCGGATATGGGCTATCGCATAAACAAATCCTCTATCCAAAAGGCTTAACCTGTTACTGTTGAAGGAGGCATCCATGCTGTTGCCGTAACTGCCATAGCCATAAAGCAACAAAGGAGATTTCCCATCTTTTTTGAATCCTTTCTTGTAGACTAAGGAAATAGGTACTTTAGTACCGTCTTTTGCCGTGGCATACAATCTTTCGGTCTGATAGTCTTCTTTGTTATATCCTCCAACGACTTCGAGTTCCTTTAGCAATGTTTTATCGCGGGTCTGCATATTGTATTCAAACGTGGAAGTCGGTGTTGTCAGCGAGGTATAACCATATCTCACAACAGAAGAATTATATTCGGGATTAGACGTTGTGGAAGCTGTATAGGCAGGTTCGCCGAAGTCGATATAATGTTCGTTTCCATCACTCGACCGACGGATGCATAATTGCACCAAACCTTCTTTGCGTTCTTCTATCACAATAAAATCCTTGAATACATCAATACCTTCCAACAGTACATCTTCACGATGCGGTATGTATTCTTTCCAATTATCAACTCCTGTTTTGTCAAGCGGACTCTCCATAACCTTAAAGTTTTTCGCGTCCTTGTTGGTAACGATTAAGAATTTATCATCCAAGGTAGATACATCATACAATACATCTTTTATCCTCGGCTGAAACGATTTGAACTCAGATGCCGGTTTATCGGCATCTATATAAAATGTTTCGGAAGACATCGTTGCGGATGAGCTGATAAAAATATATTTTTTGTTTTTACTTTTTCCCACACCTATATAATTGCTCTTATCCTTTTCCTCGTAAACCGTTGCGTCTGAAGCGGGATCACTGCCAAGCACATGGCGTTTGATTTTTTCGGTCAGCAAAGTGACGGTATTCTTGGATGCATAAAATACAGTTTTGTTATCGTTTGCCCATGTGACGCCACCGCTGGTATTTGGAATCGTTTCTTTATAGATTTCTCTCGTTTCAATGTTCTTGAAATAAACGGTATATTGCCTGCGGCTTACTTCATCCACACCGTAAGCTATCAATTTAGTATCAGGGCTGACACTGATGCCGCCAACAGCGTAATAGGCATGACCTTCCGCCATTTTATCCACATCAAGTAAAATTTCTTCCGGGGCATCCAGGCTGCCTTTTTTCCGGCAATATTTGTAATACTCTTTTCCATCTTCGGTTCGGGTATAGTAGTAATAGCCGTTATTGAGCACAGGAACGCTTTCATCCGATTCTCTGATGCGACCTTTCATCTCATCAAACAAAGCTTTTTGAAGTGCCGTTGTTTCACTCATAACCTCATCCAAATAGGCATTTTCCGCTTTCAGATAATCAACTACAAGCGTGCTGTCAGGCCCTTTTCCGAAATAATCATACATCCAATAATAATTATCCTCAACCATGTCGCCGTGGATAACCCTGAAATGCTGTTTTTTCTCGGCTATGGGAGGCGTAGTAGCCTGTTTGAATCCTCCTCCTGAATTATTAGTACATGACGTCATAATAAATAAACTTAGTGTGTAAAATAGTGCCTTATTCATAACTATAGTATTTTTTGGAGCAAAAATACTTATTAATTTATTAATCCGCCATTTGAAATGTTAATAATTTAGTTAAACAACAACTAAAGACTTTCAGACTATTTGACAAGGTTATCAATTGCATTGGGTGAAATGATTTTAATACTACAGAAAATGATACTATATTCCAAAAGTTTTAATTATCAAAAGTAAGCTTTTCAAGAATCAAAATGTATCTTTGTGGAAATTTTTAACCGAGCCATGCGGTTATCGTGGCAAGAAAAATATGAGTAGTAAGTTTGAAGAATTATTTAGACAAATTTCCCCGGATGGAATTCGCGACACTTTAGCCCGTGAAAACGTATTTAAGCTGGTAGGTGAAGATTTTTACGCTGTCACTGCAGGAAAGGAAGATCATTATAATTCCATGGTAGGCAGCGGAGGTGGATGGGGGCTTTTTTTCAGAAAACCAACTACATGGTGCCTTTTCCGTTCAGACCGTTATACCCTTGAATTGATACAAAAAGAGCAAACCTATACGCTCTCGTTCTTCCCTGATGAGTACAAACAGCAAATGCTCTTTTTAGGTAGAAAGTCAGGACGAGACAGCGAGAAAATGCAAGAAGCCCCATTGACACCTGTACAGTTGCCTACCGGAGATATATCCTTCAATGAAGCCCGACTAATAATCGAATGCAAACTTACAGCACTTACAACCGTAGAACCCAATGATTTATACTCACAAGAAGCCATAGACTACACAAGCGAAGAATACGAAGACCCAACCCATTACCGTAAATTGGTCTTCGGAGAAATCACCGGTGCGTGGGTAAAGAAATAAATATGAACATCGAAGAATTAAGAGACAATTGCTTAGCCATCAAGGGATGTACGGAATCAACACCTTTTATAGACCGCAATGTATTAGTTTTTAAAGTAATGGAAAAGATGTTTGCCTATATTTCCTTAGCGCCTAAAGATGGAAGATTCAGGGTGTATTTAAAATGCAATCCCGACAAGTCGGTAGAACTGCGGGAGCAATACTATGGAATTACTGATAGCGAATGGAACTCCTTGTTGTGGAATATGGTATATTTAGAAAGCGATGTGCCGGATAAATTGATTGCCGAATTGATAATTCACTCTGCTGATGAAGTAATCAAAAAACTATCGAAAAAGAAATGGGAAGAATATAGTAATTTATAAAACTCATTCTTTACAACTATGCAAGGTTACGGCAAACTAAGGGTCAATAATCATGCTATTTATGACCAATATTGTGCTAATTAGGAATAACATTGATTTATAGTTAATGTTGGGGGTATAGGTTTAAAAAACTGGCGTTAGCCTTAGCAGGCTCATTCAAAAATGGCTTTGTACCAGTCTAATTGTTTGTACCAGTCGTTGAGGTTGGCTAATTGAGGTTGCTGAATGTAGACGGTCATGCCACAGTAACGGTCGGGGTCTATCGTGCGCCATCCAGTATTATAATAGGCCATATCTGTGGTGGCCTTATAGATGACGACATCGTCCAGACAAGTTTGAAAACGTTGGTAGGCATCGCTGTCATCGGTAAACAAGCGTATGAAGTCAGCAAAATCAAACAGGGCATGGTTGGGGAACTGCAGGTATTCCATTAATTGTACCTGATAGGTTGGGAAGGCCAATATTTCATCTTCTTTTCCGTACAAGATGTCTCGCGTAGCTGATGCCAGCTCCCTTATGCCTTGTATTTTGATTACGGCTGTTGTTGCCGACTTGTATTCAGGTTGTTCCTGTGCATAAAAATCATAAAACATCTTGGAAATCTCCGTCATGTCGTCTTCCACATTGCCGCTTCTAAACATGGGTTTGATAATCCGTGCATAAGGTAACCCCCAAGCCATCACTTCGGTTGGTGAAGCCACAATGTAATCGACCTTGTCTCTTAGAGCGTAGGCCACTTCAACGTTTGCCATATAGCAGTCATCAAAAATAATAAAATCGAAATGGTATCCACTCAAGGCATCGCGAAGTTGGTTGAGTTCCATCCAATTACTTTTGTCCTGCCCATAAGCACGCAGGTAGTTCTGAGCGTCGCCGGGCAACCATGCAGTCCCATGGCTCCAGAGGAGAAGGCCGTAGCTTTTCGCTTTGTAGGCATCATTTTCAAACACCTCGCTCAAGATGCTTCGCATGACTTCAACGGAAGCAGAATTGCTTTCTTCATACGTCTTGACAAGTTGCTTTTCAGCCACACCATTTTGCCCTTTCTTGACTTGATAAAGTCGGGGAAGTTCGCCTGCAGCATCTTGATATATTAACAGATTACCATCATTCAGGTTATCGCCTTCGGCACCTTCCAACATATCGGCAATATTGGTATAAGAGTAACTGCTAAGGGAGTTATCTGCCGCCATATAAACCAAGACCGTACGCTCCGGAAGAGACTTACATATCTCATCCTTGATACAGCCTGAGAGTATCAATCCCATCCATACCCCTAATACTAATATTTGTTGTTTGAACTTCATCGTCTTATGTTTATACCACAAAGGTACAGAAAAAGGCTTACAGTTCGTCGATAGTCCCTCTTACTATGCCCCGTTTGGATGATTTAATAAAATTGAGAATAAGGTCTCGCTCTTCGCTTGAGGGGTATTCAGTTTCGATGGCGCGTATGGCGTCGGAATTGTTAAGCCCCCGAGTGTAGAGTGTACGATAGATATCTTGGATAAGGAAGACCTGATCGTTGGTGAATCCGCGACGGCGAAGGCCAACGATGTTGATGCCGCAGTATACGATGGGGTCGCGTCCTATCAAGGTGTAAGGGGGAATGTCCTTTCCAATGCGAGAGCCTCCTTGTATCATCACGTGCTGGGAGATGCGGGTGAACTGGTGGACCAAGCTGCCTCCGCTTACGATAGCATGGTCGTCTATCTCCACCTCGCCGGCTATTTGAGTGGCATTGCCTATAATAATATCGTCTTTAAGCAGACAATCGTGAGCTACATGGCTATAGGCCATAATCAAGCAATTGTTACCGATGATGGTACGCCCCTTGGCGGCTGTGCCTCGGTTTACCGTTACACATTCTCGGATGGTTGTATGGTGACCAATCTCGGCTGTGGTAATTTCGCCCACAAACTTCAAGTCTTGGGGAATACCGGCAATGACTGCTCCCGGAAAAATGCGGCAATCGTTACTAATCCTTGCACCGTCGAGAATGACGACATGGGGAAATATATGACAATTGTCACCAATAACTACATCTTTTTCGATCACAGTGAACGGGCCGATAACTACATTTTTCCCGATTTGTGCATTGGGATGAATAACTGCTAATGGCGAGTGGCTCATGTCCTTAATACCTTTATTTGTTTTTAATAATTTGCGCCATAAACTCGGCTTCAGTCACTAACTTTTCTCCAACGAATACATGTCCCTTCATGGTGGCTATGCCTCGACGAATAGGAGATATCATTTCCACACGAAGAATCAGTGTATCTCCAGGAACTACCTTTTGACGGAACTTAACCTGATCTATTTTCATAAAATAAGTAGAATAGCGTTCGGGCTCGTCTACAGCATTTAGCACTAATAATCCAGCGGTTTGAGCCATTGCTTCCACTTGCAATACACCCGGCATAACCGGTTCTTGGGGAAAATGACCCGGAAAGAATGGCTCGTTTACCGATATATTCTTGATACCTACAATGTAATTGTCTTCAACGGCAATGATTTTATCAACCAACAGGAAAGGATAACGATGGGGTAGCAGCTCTTTTATACGGTTTACATCCATTACTGGAGGTATACTCGGGTCGTATCCGGGTGCTTGTACATCATTCATCTTTATATCCTTCCGAATAGCACGCGCCAATTTGTTGTTTATCTTATGCCCCGGGCGGGTGGCAATGATGCGTCCGCGAATGGGCTTGCCAATAAGAGCCATATCGCCCAGTACATCAATTAGCTTATGGCGTGCCGGCTCATTGTCGTACATCAGTGGCTTGTCGTTAATATAGCCAAGTGACTTTATATCTTGATAGGGGAAGGGGATATTCAGTGTCTCCGACAGATGTTTTAAAGCCTCTTGCGGCATTTCCTGATCGTAGATTACAATGGCATTGTCAAGATCACCACCCTTAATCAGGTCGTTGTTGAACAAGGCTTCTACTTCGCGTACAAAAACAAAGGTGCGCGAGGAGGCTATCTCCGTAGGAAATTCGCTTAAATCGTTCATCGTTGCGAATTGATTTGACAGAACCGGTGAACTAAAGGATATCAATACATTGATACTGAGCTTATCGTCGGGAAGTATGATGAGTGATGAGCCGGTTTCTTCGTCCTTCACCTCCATTTTATGCTTGACTATATAGAAGTCTTTGGGAGCGAATTGTTCTACAATGCCGACCTTCTGTATCTCCTCTGCATAGAAGCGTGAACTACCGTCGAGAATAGGAAATTCAGGGGCGTCAACCTCAATCAGACAGTTATCTATCTCGAAGGCATAAAGGGTAGCCATGGCATGTTCAATTGTGCTTACCTGTACGCCGTTCTTCGAGATAATGGTACCTCGTTGGGTATTCACTACGTTTTCGGCCAAAGCCTCAATGACAGGCTGTTCTTCCAAATCGATGCGCTTGATTCTGTAACCGTGATTGTCGGGAGCAGGATGAAAAGTGATATGGATATCTAATCCTGTATGTAATCCTTTTCCCTGTAACGAGAAACTCTTAGCAAGCGTGTTCTGTTTTAGCATACTATTTCGTTGATCTTATTATTGATTTATTTCTTTCTTTAACTGTTCTATCTCCTTTTGCAGTTGTCCGAGGGTACGGTACATATCAGGCAAGCGGCTGAATATAACACTGGAACGCATAAAGGATTTAGAATCTATACTGGGGGTTCCTAATACAGTGCGACCTTCTTTAATACTGCTAATCACACCCGATTGGGCGCCTATGGATACATTGTCACCAATCTGAATATGCCCTGCCAAACCGGCCTGACCGCCAAACTTGCAATGCTTACCGACCTTGACTGAACCTGATATTCCTGTCTGAGATGCCATCACGGTATGCTCTCCAACCTCTACATTGTGGGCTATCTGCACCAAATTATCAAGTTTGACTCCTTGATGGATGATTGTAGAATCCATCACGGCGCGATCTATCGTGGTATTTGCTCCAATCTCAACATCATCTTCTATAATGACATTACCCAACTGAGGTATTTTATTGTATTTCCCGTCTTCGGGAGCAAATCCAAATCCGTCTGAACCAACCACAGAGCCTGCATGAAGAATGCAACTATTGCCAATGACGCATTCGTCGTAGATGGTAACATGCGGAAAGAGAGTTGTATTATTACCAACCATAACTTGATCGCCTATATACGCATGAGGATAGATTTTACAGTTGTCACCCACCCGTGTATTCTCACCTATATAGGCAAAGTGCCCTATATAACATTGTTCTCCAATCGTTGCAGAAGGATGGATAAAAGCAGTTGAAGCAATCCCTTCTTTCTTCTTTTTTGCTTCATCCACAAAATTGAGCAAAACGGCCAAGGCTGCATAAGCATTAGGCACTTTCACCAAGGTGGCTCTTATGGGAGCAGTAGGTGTAAAATCATTATTTACCAATACGATACTTGCATCGGTTTGATAGATAAAATGTTCATATTTGGGATTAGCCAAAAACGTTAATGTGCCGGGTTTCCCTTCGTCTATCTTAGAAAAACTTTTCGCTTTCACATCAGGATTACCCTCTACGGCTCCATTCAGAACGCTTGCAATTTGTTGGGCTGTAAACTCCATTCCTTAATCAAGTTATCGTATATAATTAAAATTTCATATTAACAGAATCGACAAAGATGGTAAAAAATATTGGTATTGCTTATATCTTGGAAAGAATAATTCCTTTTTCAACAAGGTATCCAGCCATTTCCTGCTGCACAACATACGCTTCCCTGCGTGCAGCCTGTGCAAAATCAGCATCCTTGCCAGCATAGATAATGGCACGGGAAGAATTTACAAGCAATCCACATTCGTCGTTCATTCCAAATTGGGCTACTTCCTTCAGACTACCTCCCTGAGCGCCTACACCGGGTACCAACAGGAAGTGATTCGGTACGATTTTTCGTATATCCAAAAACATCTTGCCTTGGGTAGCTCCTACTACGTACATCATTTGCTCTTCGGTAGCCCATTCTTGCGACTTTCTCAGCACCTTTTCAAAGAGGCGTTCGCCATCAATACTTTCGGTCAGTTGGAAATCATGCGAACCTTTATTAGAGGTAAGTGCCAGAAGAATGACCCAACTTTCGGGGTATAGCAGAAAGGGCTTCACGCTGTCTTCTCCCATATAGGGAGCCACCGTTACGGCGTCTACATTCATAAAATCAAAGAATGAGCGGGCATAGAGTTCGGAAGTATTCCCTATATCTCCTCGCTTGGCGTCGGCAATGACGAACTGGTCGGGATAGGCTTCCTTCAGATAAGCTACCGTCTTCTCAAAGGCAAGCAGACCTTTATTTCCCAAACTTTCATAAAAAGCCAAATTGGGTTTATAAGCCACGGTATAATCGGCTGTTGCATCAATAATAGCTTTATTGAACGCAAACAAGGGATCCTCCTTCACCAGCAAATGCGCCGGTATCTTCTTTATATCCGTATCCAATCCTACGCAAAGGAAGGATTGCTTTCTTTTGATATTCTCAACTAATTGTTGCTTTGTCATCTTAAATATCTGTATTTTTAGAGTTCGCTTTCTTTCAGTCGTTCTGCATTTTCGGCTACGATTAGGTGGTCGATGCAGTCTTGAATGTCGCCGTCTATAAAGGCGACGAGGTTATAGATGGTGTAATTAATCCGGTGGTCGGTAATACGGCCTTGGGGATAATTATAGGTACGTATCTTGGCTGAGCGGTCACCGGTTGACACCATTGTCTTACGTTTGGAGGCTATCTCGTCGAGGTACTTCTGGTACTCCATATTGTAGATACGTGAGCGAAGTTCGATAAGCGCCTTGGCTTTGTTCTTCAACTGCGACTTTTCATCCTGGCATTGTACGGTGATACCTGTGGGGATATGTACCAAGCGGATGGCCGAGTAAGTCGTATTCACCGACTGGCCACCATGTCCTGAGGCACAAAAGATGTCTGTACGGATATCCGATTCTTTTACATCCACATCAAACTCTTCTGCTTCAGGCAGAACAGCTACCGTAGCAGCCGAGGTATGCACTCTACCCTGCGTCTCCGTTTGGGGGATACGTTGTACACGATGAACACCCGATTCATATTTTAAAGTGCCGTAGACATTTTCACCTGACACGGTAAATATCATTTCCTTGAAGCCGCCTGAAGAACCTTCGGTATAACTGGTTACTTCTACCTTCCAACCTTTGATTTCGCAGTATTTCATGTACATGCGATAGAGGTCGCCGGCAAAGATAGCTGCTTCGTCGCCTCCCGTTCCGCCACGTATTTCCACGATGGCATTCTTGCCATCTTGGAGGTCGGCGGGGATAAGGAGCAGTTTGATTTCTTCTTCCAGTTCAGGGATTCGGGCATTGTTGGCATCCAACTCCTCACGCGCCATCTCGCGCATTTCAGGATCTTGCTCAGTGTCGAGCAGGGTTCTTGCTTCTTTTATTCCGTCTAAAGCCTGAGCATAAGCAGCTCGAGCAGAAACAATTTTCTCTAAGTCGCAGTATTCTTTGTTTAGTTTAACAAACCGTTTTATATCGGCAATAACCGCGGGGTCGGTAATTAATGTACCCACCTCTTCAAAACGGCTCACCAATCCGTCTAATCTATTTAATAAAGCACTATCAGCCATTTATTTAGTACACAAAGCGACCTGTCTCGCTTTCAATTATTAATTCGTTTTCGCCCGCGTCTTCTACTAAGCCAACAATTTTGGCGTCAACGCCAAAGCTCTTGCTGATAACAATAACCTGATCGGCAAAAGCGGCATTTAAGTATATCTCCATCCGGTGTCCCATATTGAACACCTTGTACATTTCTTTCCAGTCAGTCCCGCTTTGTTCCTGAATGATACGAAATAGGGGAGGGATGGGAAACAAGTTGTTTTTCACAATCCGTTTGTTCTCCACAAAGTGCATCACCTTGGTTTGTGCACCTCCTGAGCAATGTACCATCCCGTGAATTTCCGGGCGCAACTTATCAAGCACAGCCTTGATTATAGGGGCGTAGGTACGGGTAGGCGAAAGTACCAATTGGCCGGCATCTACACCTACTTCCTCTATCAGGTCAGTCAGATTGAGCTGTCCGGAGTATATCAGGTCGGAAGGGAGCGCTGCATCGTAACTCTCTGGATACTTGGCTACCAGATGATGAGCAAAGATATCGTGGCGGGCAGAGGTCAGACCGTTGCTACCCATGCCACCGTTATACTGCTTTTCGTAAGTAGCTTGTCCGAACGAGGCTAAACCTACAATTACGTCACCGCCTTGTATTCGGCTGTTATCTATTACGTCGGCACGCTTCATCCGGCAGGTGACAGTACTGTCAATAATAATGGTACGAACCAAGTCACCTACATCGGCAGTCTCTCCGCCTGTGGGGTAGCAACCTACGCCCATATCGCGAAGTTCGGCCAGTAGTTCATCTGTACCGTTAATGATAGCCGATATTACTTCTCCCGGAATCAGTAACTTATTGCGTCCAATGGTAGACGACACCAGGATGTTGTCTACGGCTCCTACACAAAGCAGGTCGTCAATATTCATAATTAAGGCATCCTGGGCAACCCCCTTCCATACGGACAGGTCACCTGTTTCCCGCCAATAGATATAGGCCAAGGATGATTTAGTGCCTGCCCCGTCGGCATGCATAATGTTGCAATAGGCCGGGTCGCCTCCCAATATATCGGGGATAATCTTGCAAAAGGCTTTCGGGAATATACCTTTGTCTATGTTCCTGATAGCGCTGTGTACGTCTTCTTTTGAAGCCGATACGCCACGCAAATTATATCGTTGGTCGCTCATGCTATACGAAATTAGAGTGCAAAGGTAATACTTTTGCTTGAATTATCTAAGCTTTAATACATCTCCTTCCGTGGGGACGTAGTCTTCCTTTTTCTTATTTAGCTTGTAAAGACTTTTTATCTTCACTCCATACTTCTGCGAGATGCTATGCATGGACTCGCCTATTTGTACTACATGGTCGTAGTAAGGCTTATACGCTTTAGATTTCTTCTTACCCAGATAGATTTTGTCTCCCTTTTGCAATGGGAAGTCATCCAGTATCTCATTAAACTTCATGAGTTCCTGAGGGGTAAATCCAGTATCTTTAGCAATCCGTTCAAGGTTGTCATTGTCGATTACATATACATAACGTAAGCCTTGTGAGTTTTGAACAGGGCGATTAGGGTTTTCCTGCAGCTCTTTCTGTTCTTGCGTTAGCTTCTTCGGTTTCTCCTCTTTCTTCTCCTGCTTTTCTTTGGAGGTCGAAGAGCGGGACGCTTTGCCCGAATCAAAAAGATAGAGTTCGTAATCCTCTATAATTTTGATGAGTGAATTAGCGTATGCTTTATCGGTGGCATAGCCTGACGTCTGCAATCCTTTAGCCCATCCTCTATAATCGGTAGGGTTGAGTTTGAATAGGCCTGCATAGCGTGGACCATTGGCAAGGAGCTGCGAATGGTCTTCGTACGAATCCTCTACCGAATTATATGCACGGAAGCATTCATTCCTTTTATCGTCATCATGATAGACTCTCTTACCCTTCCAGCTGGAACCACATTTGATACCGAAATGATTGTTTGATTTGGCTAATTTGCTTTGCCCTGCACCTGATTCTAAAATCCCTTGTGCCAAGGTGATGCTGGCAGGTATGTGATATTTCTTCTGATGCTGCACTGCAAGGGCGTTATACTGCTTGATATATTGCTCGTAGGAAGCATTTTTCTTTTGAGCCTCGACCCCCATACTCTCTACAACAAATAGTATCAAACAAAGAAGATATTTCATCTTTTTATATTTTGCACCAAAGATAGTGTTTTTCTGCAACAAAGCCCAAAAGTCACGCATTATTTGGTATCGTATTGCATGTTGTAAAGTCCTTAAGGACCTTAAGGACTTTAGACTATGACTATGCTTTGAAGAAGTCTATAGACTCGCGGTCGAAGGTGGTGATATAGGCGTATATCTTGTTTACTTCGGCCTGTCCGTAGGTTATGTAGACTTCAGCGGAGCGACGGAAGCTTTCCGTGCGGTTGGCGTCTTGCAGGAGCAGATAGCCGAAGACGCAATGGGAGGCAGCTTCTACCAAGCGGCGAGCCTGGAAGTCGATGTACTCATTGTCTTTGGTTTCCGTCACAAGTTTCACCAGCTCTTCGTATTTAGCCGTCATGGCCTGCAGCTTCTGCTTCAAGTCGGCCAACTCGGGCTTGTAGTCCTGGGCATCGTATTCGTGTATCTGTGCCAGATAGGTTCCTGTGGTGACGTGGCGAATGGCAGCTACCACTTGCAACTGGGTCGTTCCTTCGTATATGTTTGTGATGCGGGCATCGCGATAGAGACGTTCGCAGGTATAGTCTTTCATAAAGCCGGAACCACCATGTATTTGGATGGCGTCGTAGGTGTTCTGATTGGCAAACTCGGTGGTCATACCTTTACCCATGGGGGTGAAAGCATCGGCCAGCTTGTTGTACTTCTTCATCTCCTGACGTTCTTCAGGCTCCAGTTTACGCTCTTTTGAGATATCATCCAAGGCTTTGTAGATATCTACGAAGCGGGCTGTCTCGTATAGCATAGAGCGAGAGGCGTCTGCTTTGGCACGCATCAAGGCTACCATCTCGTACACGGCAGGGAATTCGATGATGGCTTTGCCAAACTGCTTCCGTTCCTGTGCATACGCAAATCCTTCCTGGTAGGCGGCTTCGCTTAAGCCTACGGCCTGTGCCATGATACCCAGTCGGGCGCCATTCATCAGAGCCATTACGTATTTAATGAGTCCCAGTTTCCGGTCTCCTACAATTTCAGCTTTCGCATTCTTATAGACCAGTTCACAGGTAGGTGATCCTTTGATTCCCATCTTGTTCTCGATACGTCGCACATTGACGCCTCCATTTTTCTTATCGTAGATAAACATGGAGAGGCCACGGCCATCGCGTGTACCTTCTTCGGAACGTGCCAATACGAGGTGGATATCTGAATCACCGTTGGTGATAAAGCGTTTCACACCGTTCAGGTACCAGCAACCATCCTGTTCGCTATATGTAGCTTTAAGCATGGCAGCTTGGAGGTCTGAACCGGCGTCAGGCTCAGTCAGGTCCATCGACATGGTTTCTCCGCCACAAACGCGGGGAATATATCGTTTATGTTGATCTTCGTTACCAAATTCGTACAAGGTTTCTGCGCAGTCTTGCAAGCCCCAGAGGTTTTCAAAGCTGGCGTCGGCACGTGATACCATATCGGCGGCCATAATATAAGGTACAGTGGGGAAGTTTAAGCCACCGTATTGGCGCGGCATATTGATACCCATCAATCCGGCTTTGCGGACAGCTTCCAGATTTCGCTGTGTACCGGAGGCGTAGATAACGCGACCGTTGGCTACCGTTGGACCTTCATGATCTACCTCTTCGGCATTGGGAGCAATGATGTCGGCACAAATCTCGCCAACAATCTCCAGTACCTTATCATAGCTATCCATGGCATCTTCGAAATCGACGGGAGCATAATCAAATGCTTCCTTATCGGCGAAGTTACGCTCTTTCAGCTCTACAATCCGCTTCATTAACGGATGATGCAAATGATGCTTATATGTTTCAGAATCTAAATAATAGTTTGCCATAACTTACTTCGTATTTTTCTTATAATACTTAATCATTTTGGGAAGCACCTCTTCTACCGTGCCGGTTATCACGTAATCGGCAATGGCATTGATAGGAGCGTTCGGATCACTATTTACGGATATGATGATGGAACTTTCCTGCATCCCTGCAATGTGTTGAATCTGCCCGGATATACCACAGGCAATATAGAGTTTCGGACGTACAGTTACGCCGGTTTGTCCAATCTGGCGATCGTGATCGGTAAAGCCTGCATCCACAGCAGCACGTGAGGCGCCTACCTCGCCACCTAATAAGGCAGCCAATTCAAACAGCAGTCCGAAGTTATCTTTCGAGCCAACCCCGTAGCCTCCTGCCACAACGATAGGTGCGCTCTTGAGGTTAATTTTGCTCTTCTCGATATGGCGGTCTATAACGGTTACTACAAAATCGGTATTGCTAACAAACTTAGATACATCGTGCTTCTTGGTTTCGCCTTTACAGGCAGCATCCAGCACCTCTTTCTTCATCACTCCTTCGCGAACAGTAGCCATTTGTGGGCGACATTCGGGGTTGACGATGGTGGCCACAATATTTCCTCCGAAGGCCGGACGTATTTGATAAAGCAGGTTTTTATATACCTTGTTTTCTTTCTTCTCTTCATGATCACCAATCTCCAACGAGGTGCAGTCGGCTGTCAGACCGCTTCCCAGTGCGGATGATACGCGTGGACCGAGGTCGCGACCTATGCTGGTAGCTCCCATCAGGACAATCTGAGGTTTCTCTTCGGCAAACAGTTTTACAAGTATTGCCGTATGCGGAAGCGAGGTGTAGGGACTAAGGCGTGCATCGTCAAATATATGCAGCACGCCTACTCCATAGGGAAATACCTGGGCACCCACGCCTTCCAGCCCATGACCGATAGCCACAGCCTCCAGCTTGCAACCCAGCGTAGTAGCCAGCAACCGCCCTTTGGTAAGCAGTTCAAGGCTTACATCAGCCACCACTCCGTCTTCTATCTCACAATATACGTATAAGTTGTTCATCCGATTGTATGATTAGTAATTAATTCCTTCATTAAATCTTCTATATTTGCATCGGCCGATGTCAGGGTTTTGCTTTCCTTGGCCTGGAAGACTACATTCTCTATCTTCTTCACCTTTGTGGGCGAGCCTGAGAGGCCGCATTGTACCACGTCGGCATTTACATCAGCCACACTCCATTCCTGCAGATTGAGGTAGGGGCGGATGCTGAACAACTGCGTATAGTCTGCATCGGCATCCTGTTTTTCGGTGACGGTCTTTGCATGTTTATATTTCTGGATATATTTGGCATTACGAGGGCGGCAATCGGCAGCACTTCCGTTTACTGTAACTACGATGGGGAGTTTGGCCTTCACCGTCTCAACACCCCTTTCCAAGCGGCGCTTCACTGTTATTTCACCATTTTCCGCGTTTATTATCTCTTCAGCATAAGTAATCTGACTCAGCCTCAGCTTCTCGGCTACTTGCGGACCAACTTGTGCAGTATCGCCGTCGATAGCCTGACGTCCGCAGACAATCAGGTCATAATCCTTTATTTTGCGAATCGCCATCGCAAGGGCATACGAAGTGGCCAAAGTATCGGCGCCTGCAAAGGCACGGTCGGTCAACAAAAAGCCGCCATCAGCTCCGCGGTATAAACCTTCTCGGATAATTTCGGCGGCACGTCCGGGTCCCATCGTCAGCAGTGTGACCGTCGATCCGGGATGCGCATCTTTCAGGCGCAATGCCTGCTCCAATGCATTCAGGTCTTCCGGGTTAAAGATAGCGGGAAGGGCAGCACGGTTCACCGTTCCGTCGGCTTTCATCGCATCTTTTCCTACATTCCGGGTGTCCGGCACCTGTTTAGCAAGTACAATAATTCTTAGATTCATAACTTATATTTCGATATTAGTCGTTCACTCTCTGACAAAACCGCTGCAAAAATAGTTAAACATTCCGTATATCAAAGAAGATTTCGACAGAAATTGCACACTTTACGCTTTACTGTGCGCATAATGAGACTGGTTAAATAGACGTTGTTCGGCCAAGGCTTCGTATTCGGTGCCCGGCTTACCATAGTTGCAGTAGGGATAAATACTGATGCCTCCCCGGGGCGTAAAGATACCGGTCACCTCTATGTACTTAGGATCCATCAACCCGATTAAGTCCTTCATAATGATGTTAACACAGTCTTCATGAAAAGCGCCGTGATTGCGGAAGCTGAACAAATAAAACTTCAGGCTTTTGCTCTCCACCATTCTTACGTCGGGTATATAACTAATGTATATGGTAGCAAAGTCAGGTTGCCCTGTGATAGGACAGAGGCTGGTAAACTCGGGGCAGTTAAATTGTACCCAATAATCGTTGTTGGGATGTTTGTTGCTGAAAGCCTCCAGCACTTCGGGAGCATATTCCTGCTTGTAAACCGCCTTCGCCCCTAAAAGATGCAATTCATTTTCCATAATTCAATCTCTATTTCAGCTATACATAAAACAAAAAACGGTTAATCAGGTCATACCTAATTAACCATTTAATAATTAACAATTAACAATTATTTCTTTGTACGGCTACCGTAGCGACTCATGAACTTGTCAACGCGACCGGCCGTATCCACCAATTTGGATTTACCTGTGTAGAACGGGTGCGAAGTATTCGAGATTTCCACTTTAATCAAGGGATAAGTAACCCCGTCGAGGTCTATTGTTTCTCTGGCGTTGATGGTAGAACGCGTGATAAACACATCGTCGTTGGACATGTCTTTAAACACGACCGGGCGATAATTGTTCGGATGAATGTCTTTCTTCATTGCTGAAATTATTTATTTTTAATTTATACTCTCTTAATTGTTTGGTAACCGATATTTTGGGATGCAAAGGTATGGATTATACCTGAACTGACAAAAAAAAATCGCTATTTTTTATAATTAATGTGATTTTAGCTCACAGGGGTTTCAGAGTTCCGATATAGAGTGTGGGGTTGGGTTCCTCAACATCATCTTCCTCGATAGGAGTATGCAGATAATAAAACTGCTCTGTGTTCGAATCAAGAGGGCGGATGGCGGCTTTTCCTATATGATTGATATCGTCGTTATATCCAGTTTTCATGTTATACCCTTTCCCTGTTCTTATGTCGTAGCAGAGAAAGTAATCATCTTCATCTGTTATATTTTGCTTATATGCCGAAAAGACGAAACGGGAACTTCTATAAATATCAAGTAATTGAATGGTTCTTGCACCATCTGCGATAACCGGATTTTTGAAACTCAACTTCAAGTGAGGAATGAGTTGGTTGTTTTCAAACCGATAGAGTGTATCGCGTAAGGACGTTTCCGGTTTGCTCAGAAAATGAGTGAATGTCAATTCTGGGAAGTAAAAATATGTATCTGATTTATTACTGGTTATATAATCATTCAACGGATAGGAGATAATGACGCCCCTTTCTACATATATTTTCCGGATATCCATTGTGCCTGTTATCTGCAGGTTATCATTCAATCGGTATAATGCAGCACGATTGTTTTTGCCGATCTCATCCTGCTCATGGGGATATTCTACAATAAGCAATAGTTCATTGTTGGCATAGCTAAGAGAATGAACAAGAGGGAAATCGTAGGCGGAATTCTCTTTAATCAATTGGCCGTCAAATCCGAAACATATCAATTTGTGATTCGAGCTTACAGTGTATAAACGCTTGTTCATCCTGTCTGCCGTTATATCCCCTAAAAAAGTATACTCTCCAGGTCCCTGACCCAATGCGCCTATGGAGCGAATAAATTTGCCATGCCTGTCAAAGGCAAGGATATTGTCTCCTACCCCCGACCTGCTGAGTACAAAAATATAGTCGTCGCAAATTACCGTTTTTAACACCTTGCTGATAAGGCTTTCATCGGTCATTTCCAAGGGTATGGCCTCTATCTCATTCGCAATTTCAGACAGCGACAAAACAACATCCTGACTTGTGTCAACAGGGATGATAAGCAGCTCGGAACTTTTCTTCTCGCTGCAAGACATGGCTGCCCAAATCAGCCCGGTCATTAAGAAAGTTTTGTATAGATTTTCCATAATAAAAAAGTTGTTACATTATCTCCCACAAAGATAAGGTTTTTTTGGCTTGTTCGATAGATGCTATTAAATAACTCCCGTCATAGTCAAGATCACAGACTTTGTCCATAATATACTGCCTTAGATTTTAATAAATTAATTAATTGCTACAAAGTTAGCTTTTTGTGCTTCGAGCATCTTGCAGATAGAGGGGACAGAGGGCAGGTAGTCTTGATTTTTATGACACGCACTTGTAAATCAGGAAAATTTCATGTACGTTTGCAGCCGATTAACGACTGAACTCGTTTTTTGGCGTTATGCATTTAAATCACTAACTAATTTATTGTTATATGAGAAAAGTTATCGCATTAGCAGGTATGGCAATACTTCCCATGACGTATATTGCCGCAGAAGGTTATCAGGTTGGCGCCCAGAGCACTAAACAGGCTGGTATGGGCCATTTAGGAGCATCCCTGAAGTTGGGTGCCGAGAGTATGCACTTTAATCCTGCCGGGTTGGGCTTTCTGGATAAAACCATTCATGTATCAGCTGGTGTTTCCGGGGTATTTACCAGCGTAGATTACTCAAACGGAAATTATAAGCATTCAGGCGACAACAGTCCCAGCACCCCTTTATTTCTGTATGCAGGTTTTAGAATATACGACAATCTTTCAGCCGGCGTAAGCGTGAATAACCCTTACGGCAGCGCTATGAATTGGGGTGTAAACTGGAAGGGTGCCGCTCTTGTACAGGATATTGCACTTAAATCTTTCTCCATCCAACCCACGTTGGCCTATCGCATTACTGATCGCCTCAGCATAGGTGCCGGACTGATGATGATGTTTGGTGACTTCTCTTTGAGTCGCGCTCTAATTTCTTCAGAATATCTGGCAGACATTGCCAAAGTAAACCCCGCCTTACAACCCTTAGCAGATAAATACAAAGATATGACTCCCATATCAGCTAATTTATCCGGCGATGCCGGTGTGAAACTCGGCTATAATGTTGGCGCTATGTTCGATATTTCCGACCGCGTTACTGTAGGTGCTTCTTTCCGTTCGAAAGTACAAATGACTGTTCCCGAAGGTAAAGCCGCCGTTACTTACGCCAACGAAACGGAGTTGAAGCCTATTCTGGGAAGCCAGATTCCGCCTTTAGATGCCGGTACATTTGAAGCGTCTCTTCCGCTCCCCTCCAACCTGAACATAGGCGTAAGTTACAAACCTTCTGATCGATTCTTAATTTCAGGCGAAGTTCAATTCGTAGGCTGGAGCGCTTATAAGGAATTAAATGTACAGTTTTCACAAGAAGTACTGAACGGCTATAGTATCAAAGCTGAAAAGAACTACCACGATACCCATATTTATCGTATAGGTGGACAATTTGCAGCAACCGAACGTTTAGATCTCCGCTTAGGTTTCTATTTAGATGAATCACCGGTAAAAAAAGATTTCCTGAATCCTGAAACACCGAGTATGACAAAGTTAGGCTCAACCGTAGGCCTGAGCTTCCGTCCCTTGGATAAATTTTCAGTAGATTTATCGTTTCAGTATATAACCGGTTTCGGTCGTGACGGCTCCTATCCTTTGCCTTTGCCTACTGCACAAACAAACACTTTCGGTGGCCATTATGATGTTCACGCCTTTACGCCTTCCCTCGGCGTTTCCTACGCATTCTAAAAAAACATTTCATTCATATACAGAGAGGCTCATTATCATTCGGTAACGAGCCTCTTTTTTTTAGCTTGTTTTTTATTTATATTTAATTCTGACAACATCGAAACCTCGGACCTTATAGTTTACAGACTTGCCTATGTCTTCCAGCTTGAATTCTCCTTTTAGGCCAAATTTTCTGACCTTTTTATCTTTATCATAGCAGACTTGTTTATAACTATCATCCATTGGGTCGTTTCCTTTTTCTTTCAACCGTGCATTCAATCCCTTATAATCTGCATTCCATAATTTATTTAGAAACTTGGCCATATCTTCTGTTATAAGTTCAGAGTCACTCGTTGGCGGCTCCCACGTAGATGGATTATTGGTGGAGTTTGCGTGCCCTTGCCAGCGAGTCATCAGATAGAGATTAACTATACCCTCCTCCAACTTGTCCATTTTTAGGATTAAGCGATCTTGATAAAAGTTGCCCGGTTTATATATGTCATAGATACCATTCTCATTAAAGCCGAAAAAGATATCCTCTTTGCCCTCCCAATCTGAACCTGTGATTGTACCACCAAGCTCCGGGCTGCCGATACCACCTGAGTCAGATATGTAAGTGGCAACTATATCATATATGTAATTGGCTTTTAAGGGAGCGGTGGTACCATAAGAATATTTTGTGGTTCCTTCATCTGAGGTCAACTCAATACCAATCGTAATATTTTTATTAATTGTACTGGGAAAAATAAACATTGTATCTTTTGTATGCCAACCTCCCTTAATACTATCAGGAGTCAGTTGGATAGAGGTTTCGCCGTTGCCTTCATCAATAAACAAACCATTGATGCCAAGGGTTGTACGTACGGGTTGAAACATCATCTTCACCTCTTTTATCTTCTCAGGCACATCGGAGATATAGGCACTTATTTGGGCTACAACATGTCTCGTATACAGGTTTAGCTCTTGGCTTTTACCTATTTCCAGTGTCACATCGGCCGATCCGGCTTCCAGTTCCGAATGTACACTGTCGGCCAATAACACCAAGGGATCAGTTTTCTTAGCTCCCTCCCAATTCGGGATTATGTATTTTTCGGGATTAGCTCCGCACAAGGCATACAACGTATATTTTCCGATAGGGAGCTTGAAATTAAAATTACTTCCATTCTCCAGCATTTGGTAACCAACACATTTATCCTCGCTGCCGAAAACATATACATGAACGGGAAATTTACCTTGTACATCTCTATTGCCTGTACTTCGCGTATGAACAGCTATATCCGCTTTCGGTTTATCAATAATATCTCCGGTTATATTGTCGTTACACGACGAAAAGAAGACAAGAACTAAAAGTACAGAAGAAATAATCGCACTAAAAAGAGCATTTTTTTTCATAATATTCTGAATTTAATATTTTAATATGTGCAAAGATACAATAAATTATAATAAACATACAAATTAAGCAAATAATTTTTCAAAAAAAACGGAGACCGTTAGATTCACATCCTGCGGCCTCCTACACTAACCCTTAACTTTAACCAATGAAAAACAATAATCTACAACTTTATCATGTAAGAGAAGCTAATGCAGCTTCGTATTTTGGTTCTGTCGTAATTTCCGGAACAAGTTCCGAATATATTATTTCACTTGCCTCGTTTAATACAAGTACGGCACGCGTCAATAACCCTTTGAGGAGACCGTCGACAAGGAGCAAACTGTAGCTGTTTTCAAAAGTAGAATCGCGGAAGACTGACAGGGGTATTACTCTATCTATTCCTTCTGCCGTGCAAAACCGACCTTGGGCAAATGGCAAATCTTTCGAGATGGCCAATACAACCGTGTTGGTAAGTCCAGCCGCTTCCTTGTTAAAACGTCTGACGGATGCAGCGCATACTGCCGTATCCAAACTGGGGAATACATTTAATATCACGCGCTTTCCCTTGAGCGAATAAAGTGATAATTCAGACAAATCATTTTTCACACCTGTAAAGTCAGGTGCGATGGTTCTTTTTGATGGTAATGAACCATTGGTATGAACCGGGGTTCCGCTAAAATTAATTTCTGCCATAATTTTTAATCGTTTTATTGACCCTTTATATATATAACAATTTTCAGAGCAAATTGTTCACTTTCTTAACACTATTTAAGAAACATAGCTCTGATTCTGGTTCAAAGCTACAAAAAAAAGGTGCAACTTTACCGGAAAGTTGAGAAAAACATATGGCAAAAGATGAATGGGCACTGGTGCTTTCTGAGCACAGGGTGTTTGGATGGAAGTTTACGGTTTATTCGGTCACCCCCTTAGTGGATGAGAGTCGGGAGATCAGGGGTGTACCCGTTGTGAAGCAGGAAACGGAGAAGGGTGAACAGAAGGATATCATCCAATTGATGAAGTTTGCGGATGATATTTCAGACCAGACCTTGATGAAAGACTTCTCCCGTGAAAAATCGCTTCTGGATTTCCTGAAAAATGTTTCGGAAGATGTACAAGAACGGTATATACGCCCGCGTATAGATATGACAAACCGAAGGATTACGGATTTGGCTGCGCAAACCGATATCCCCGTTTACCTGCGTGACGATATGAACAGTAAAGCGCTTTACGAACGCCATCGCATTTACTTCAATTCCTCCTCTACCCGCTGTTTGTTTAATTTCATAAAGGATGAAGCCGGGCTGCGTTACTTCATCACTCTCACCAGCGAAGGGCAGGAAATATCTCTGCGCACAAACCGTCCGGGAGGTGTAATTCTCGCGGAAAAACCTTGTGTTATTTTGATAAAAGACACGATCCACAGCGTAGAGGATATCGAGGCCAAGAAGTTGACTCCTTTCTTCAGTAAAGACGCCATCTCTGTTCCTGCCCAAACAGAGGAGACGTATCTGAAAACGTTTGTCTTCAAAACCATGCAGACCTATGACGTAAAGATTGAAGGTATCCCCATGAGAGAAGTAATGCCTCTCAAGCAAGCCTTTCTCTCCTTGGAGAGAGACTTCAATCAGAAGTTGGTGCTCAACCTCAGTTTTCAGTACAACGATACGCCTCGTTTGTATCCCATCAGTTCTAAGAAGAAGACGATTTGGCTGGAGGATTTGGGCGGCGTTGCAGGCATCTGCTGGTATGGTAGAGATAACGAGTGGGAATACGAGCTAATGACCCGTTTGCAAAATGAGGGTCTGAAGTTAAATGAGCGCAGCCAGTTCTATCCCGAGGGGGATAATCCCTACGAACTGATTGAGTGGATAAACCAAAACGAGAACCTGCTCAGCAGCTTCCGCTTGGAAGTAAATCTGGAGCGGATGTATTACACCGGCTCTGTTTCTCTGCTTTCCGATATTGATATGAAGATTGACTGGTTCGAACTGAATATCACCATCACCATCGGCTCCTATACCCTACCCTTCACCAACTTCTACAAACATATCTTGGACGGTAACAAGGAATATATCCTGCCCGACGAGACTGTGTTTATCCTGCCTGAAGAATGGTTCGAGAAATACTTGGATATAATAAGGTATAGCAATATCGACAAAAATGCCCCCGGTATCATCCGCCTCAGGAAAGCACATGCTCCGCTACTGGAGCAGGCCATAAGTGGAAAGGTAGCGAAGACAAAGCAGAAGATGGTAGAGGACCTGTTGAAAATTCCCGCCATTCATCCCGAACTACCGCTTCAAACAATCGCCACCCTGCGCCCCTATCAGAAGGACGGTTTCTATTGGCTGCATCATTTATATAAGAACAACTTCAGTGGATGTCTGGCTGACGATATGGGTTTGGGTAAGACCTTGCAGACGATCACCCTACTACAGTTTATCTACTCCGCTCAGCCTGATAACGAAGACGATAAGCTTTCACCTACATTGATAGTAGTACCCACTTCTTTGCTCCATAACTGGAGAAACGAACTGACCCGTTTTGCTCCCGAACTTCGCAGCTATGTCTATGCAGGAGGAGACCGCTTGAAGAATACCCACCTTGATGCGATATTCGATACCTACCATGTTATCCTAACGTCTTACGGTACGATGCGCAACGATGTGGAGCTGCTTCACTCCTACTCCTTCCACATGTTGATATTGGATGAAAGCCAGTATATAAAGAATCCCGATTCACTCACCTACCGGGCGGTGATACAAATCCGCTCCGCTCATAGATTAGCGCTGACAGGTACGCCTTTAGAGAATTCGCTCGAAGACCTTTGGGCGCAGTTCAACTTCATCAACGAAGGACTTTTGGGCAGTCTGTCTTCCTTCCGCCAGCTATTCGTTCAACCAATCATGAAGGAGAAAAATGAGATGCAGGAAGCTCTGCTTAAGCGGATGATAAGCCCCTTCCTGCTCCGACGTACCAAGGAAGAGGTAACGCCCGAACTTCCGCCTTTAGTGGAGGAGGTAATCTATTGCGATATGACAGATGCCCAGATAGTGGTTTATAATGCCGAGAAGAACCGCATCCGCAACCTTATTATGGAAGCCAAAGAAACGCCCGATCTCCCAATAAACCCAATCGTAGCCTTGGAGAGCCTGAACAAGCTGAGGCAATTGGCCAACCATCCCGAACTGGTAATCCCCGAGTACGCGGAAGACTCCGGTAAGTTCGACCAGATCATCCTCTCCTTCGAGTCGCTGATGCAGAGCGGTCATAAGGTGCTTATCTTCTCCTCCTACGTGAAGTACCTCAAGCTATTGACCCGTCGCTTCGACGAAGAAGGCTGGAAGTACGCCCTGCTGACGGGCGAAACCCAAAAGCGCGAAGAAGAAATCAACCGCTTCACCAACGAAAGCGACATCCGCTGCTTCTTCATCTCCCTCAAAGCCGGTTCAACGGGACTAAACCTCACCGCCGCCGACTACGTCTTCATCCTTGACCCCTGGTGGAACCCTGCCGCCGAGATGCAAGCCCTCAGCCGTGCCCACCGCATCGGCCAAGACAAAACAGTAATGGCTTTCCGCTTCATCTCCACCGACACCATCGAAGAAAAGATACTGCTCCTCCAAAAAAGCAAAAAAACCCTCTTCGACAACTTCGTCAACACCAACAACCCCCTCGCCCACTTCACTTGGCAAGACTACGAGGAACTGATAGAATAAAGAGCGGACTGCAAATCCGAATGAACGGGAGATTCTATTGTATAGTTGGGTGGGCTTGTTTGAATTTGCGGAACTGGCGGACGAGCATGATGGCGGCCAGGATGAAGGCTATGAAGTCAGAGGCGGGAAGGCTTATCCATACGCCCAGGATGCCGAAAAACTTTGGGAGGATTATGAGTAAGGGTATCAGGAATATGAGTTGACGGGAGAGGGAGAGGAAGATGGATTGCTTCGGCATCCCTACCGACATAAAGAAGTTAGATGATACCATCTGGAAGCCGACTGTCGGGAAGGCGGCAAAGACGATGCGCATGCCGTAAATGGCTGTTTGAATCAGTTCCTCGTCAGAAGTAAACATACGAATAATATACCATGGGAAGAGGTAGGTTACGGCGAAGCCAAACGTACATACGCCAACAGCCCAGCAGATCGTGAGCTTCGTTACCTTCATCACCCGGTCGAAGTGGAGAGCACCGTAGTTATATCCGGCAATGGGTTGCATACCTTGATTGAAGCCCATCACTACCATCAAAAAGAGGAAGACGATGCGGTTCACAATTCCATACGCCCCGATTGCCATATCTCCCCCATATTCGTTCAACCAATCATGAAGGAGAAAAATGAGATGCAGGAAGCTCTGCTTAAGCGGATGATAAGCCCCTTCCTGCTCCGACGTACCAAGGAAGAGGTAACGCCCGAACTTCCGCCTTTAGTGGAGGAGGTAATCTATTGCGATATGACAGATGCCCAGATAGTGGTTTATAATGCCGAGAAGAACCGCATCCGCAACCTTATTATGGAAGCCAAAGAAACGCCCGATCTCCCAATAAACCCAATCGTAGCCTTGGAGAGCCTGAACAAGCTGAGGCAATTGGCCAACCATCCCGAACTGGTAATCCCCGAGTACGCGGAAGACTCCGGTAAGTTCGACCAGATCATCCTCTCCTTCGAGTCGCTGATGCAGAGCGGTCATAAGGTGCTTATCTTCTCCTCCTACGTGAAGTACCTCAAGCTATTGACCCGTCGCTTCGACGAAGAAGGCTGGAGGTACGCCCTGCTGACGGGCGAAACCCAAAAGCGCGAAGAAGAAATCAACCGCTTCACCAACGAAAGCGACATCCGCTGCTTCTTCATCTCCCTCAAAGCCGGTTCAACGGGACTAAACCTCACCGCCGCCGACTACGTCTTCATCCTTGACCCCTGGTGGAACCCTGCCGCCGAGATGCAAGCCCTCAGCCGTGCCCACCGCATCGGCCAAGACAAAACAGTAATGGCTTTCCGCTTCATCTCCACCGACACCATCGAAGAAAAGATACTGCTCCTCCAAAAAAGCAAAAAAACCCTCTTCGACAACTTCGTCAACACCAACAACCCCCTCGCCCACTTCACTTGGCAAGACTACGAGGAACTGATAGAATAAAGAGCGGACTGCAAATCCGAATGAACGGGAGATTCTATTGTATAGTTGGGTGGGCTTGTTTGAATTTGCGGAACTGGCGGACGAGCATGATGGCGGCCAGGATGAAGGCTATGAAGTCAGAGGCGGGAAGGCTTATCCATACGCCCAGGATGCCGAAAAACTTTGGGAGGATTATGAGTAAGGGTATCAGGAATATGAGTTGACGGGTGAGGGAGAGGAAGATGGATTGCTTCGGCATCCCTACCGACATAAAGAAGTTAGATGATACCATCTGGAAGCCGACTGTCGGGAAGGCGGCAAAGACGATGCGCATGCCGTAAATGGCTGTTTGAATCAGTTCCTCGTCAGAAGTAAACATACGAATAATATACCATGGGAAGAGGTAGGTTACGGCGAAGCCAAACGTACATACGCCAACAGCCCAGCAGATCGTGAGCTTCGTTACCTTCATCACCCGGTCGAAGTGGAGAGCACCGTAGTTATATCCGGCAATGGGTTGCATACCTTGATTGAAGCCCATCACTACCATCAAAAAGAGGAAGACGATGCGGTTCACAATTCCATACGCCCCGATTGCCATATCTCCCCCATATTCTTTCAATCCCAAATTGATAAGCAGCACCACCAAACAGGCACAAAGGTTCATCAGGAAGGGAGAAAGGCCGATGGCCAACATGCTTTTTACAAACTCCGATTTGAGTCGGTATATTCCTTTCTTGAAGTGGAGAAATTGGCTCTTGTCGGCAAAGTGTATAATCAACCAGGTAAGCGAGATAATCTGGCTTATCACCGTTGCCCAAGCCGAGCCTTTGATGCCCCAGCCAAAGCCAAAGATAAAGATCGGATTCAGTATGATATTAATGATCACCGAGGCAAGTGTGGCATACATGGCCTTGCGGGGATGACCCGACGAACGAAGCACAGAGTTAAGTCCCAGATAGGTATGCGTTATCACATTCCCTATCAGAATCACCCGCATATAATCGCGAGCATAAGAAATCGTATTCTCGCCTGCACCGAAGAAATTCAGGATAGGATCCAATAGGGGAAGACATATCAAGGTAAAAGCAATTCCAATAATAATGTTGAGAGTCAATACATTCCCCAGCGCCTTATTCGCTCCCTCATAATCCCTCTGACCCAACTTAACCGACACAACGGTAGACGCTCCCACGCCCACCAGTGATCCAAAAGCAGCCGCCAGATTCATAAAAGGGAATGTAATAGCCAGACCGGCTATAGCCAACGGTCCAACACCTTGCCCAATGAATATACTGTCTGCTATATTATACAGCGAAGACGCCGTCATCGCAATAATAGCAGGGATAGCATATCCTTGCAGCAATTTACCGATTGGCTCTGTACCTAATATAAGAGGCGAATTTTGATCTGACATAACCTAATTAATAACACCTGCAAAGGTACGAAAAATTTTGTGCCCCCACGCTTTATTTTTATCTTTGCATAAACAAACTCAATGAAGTATTACACTCCCGAAGGCACCCTCGACAGAAAACAGAAATTAGATTAACGGACCAATAAATAAGTAACTACGGAACCGGCGGTTAGGATGAAACCTATAGCTGTTTCGTAGGGAACTAATTTGAGACGCTCACTGAAACTTAAGTTGACCGACCCTCCTGTGGCATGGTAAAAAGAACCATGAGGGAGGTGGTCGAGAACCGTAGCTCCGGCATTAATCATGGCAGCTCCCCAAATGCCGCTGATGCCGGCTGCCATAATGGTCTCGGCAAATAATGAGGAGGCCACTGTTGCTCCGGCTGCCACAATGGTATTCGGGTTGGGCGAAATAATATTACCGCATTTCCCGCCACCTATCATAGCTATCAAGAGTGTACCTTTAGGGATTGACAAGCGCTGACCAAGGCCAAGCGCTATAGGAGCTACAGTGATAACCGCCACATCAATAAACACACCGATAGCCGTGAGCAACATCGTGGCAAAAGCCAAAGCCAGGAAAGCATGTCGCTCATTCAGCGTTTGTACGATGGTATTCGAGATAGAAGCTGCTGCTCCCGTCTTCACCAACACCCCCGACAGTACCCCGGCACCCAGAATGCGCAAAATAGCCGGTGTAATATCTTTCACCCCGTCGAGCATAATAACAACCGTTTGCGGAAGCGAGAAGCCACCAATCAGTCCCCCAACTATAGCCCCCAGTATAAGACTATAAACAGGCGGAATTTTCTTTATAATAAAAAGGATAGATAATAAAAGCCCAATCAAGGCGCCCCAAGCAGTCATAACATGATACGGATTAATTGTTCAACAACGCGTTCTATATTTCTAACGGCAAAGGTTTTATCCATGGCTTGTTCTAAAGAGACAGGGCCTGGCTGGATGGATAGTGCAGCCAGGAATCCTTGTTTGTTCAGAGCTTCGGTTTCTGTTTCCTCTACCGAGCCGCCGATGGCAATAACGGGGATATGTTGTTTTTTCCCGGCTTCCAATACGCCGGCGGGTGTTTTTCCCATACCCGTTTGGCGATCTAATTTCCCCTCGCCGGTGATGATAAGGTCGGCATACAGGATACGTTCGTCGAAGTGCAAAGCTTCCAGCACCATCTGAATACCGGGTTTCAAGGTAGCTTGCAGGAAGGCGACGAACCCTCCGCCCAAACCTCCGGCAGCACCTGCTCCGGGAATGGAATCGATATCCTTTTGCTCTGTTTCTTTGACCGTTGCTGCAAAGCTTTTCAAGCCGTTATCTAATACGCGAATCATCTCATCGTCTGCTCCCTTTTGGCGGGCATAGACAAAGGCGGCGCCATTCTCCCCTGAAAAGGGATTGTTTACATCGCAGGCAATGGTGAAGACGGCATCCTTCAGTTGAGGCAGGGTATGGGTATGATCGATAGAGCGAATCCGGCTCAGTATCTGTCCCCCCTTATCCAATTCCTTCCCTTCCGCATCTAAGAAATGGAATCCAAGCGCTTGCAGCATACCGGTTCCTGCATCATTTGTAGCACTGCCTCCTATGCCAATCAGGAAGTTGCTGCAACCCCTCAGCAAAGCATCGCGTATCAACTCACCGGTTCCGTATGTCGTAGTGAGCAAAGGGTTTCGTTTCTCAACCGGTACCAAGGTCAGTCCGCTTGCAGCCGCCATCTCGATGACAGCCGTCTTGCCATCCCCCAGTATACCATACTCAGCTTGAATATTATTCATAAGTGGGTCGTGTACACGGCAGGAGATGATGGTTCCGTCCATAGCCGAAACCAAGGCGTCAATGGTACCTTCTCCTCCATCGGCAACCGGCACTTTTACCACCTCGCAATCAGGCAATACCTTGCGGATACCTGCCTCGGCGCTCAGCGCCACTTCGAGCGAAGATACAGATCCCTTATAGGAATCGGAAGCAACAACTATCTTTTTCATATCTAAAACATGTTTAGTAATTTGAGTGCATTTTTATTGTATATCTTTTCAAGCACCTCATCCGGCAGATTCAACCCATAAATCATCCATCTGCCCTGAAACTTATGCGCAGGTGTGGGGTCGAAGTATTCATCGTCCGTCTCCAAAAACCGGTAGTGCGCTCTGTAGGATTCTGCATTGGGAGCCGTATCACTGCCAAAAAGGATACGATCTTGATACCGGATCATGAACTTACGCGCCGAATAGGGCTGACGTCCTAATTCGCCGATACGGGCGTCAATATCTATATATAAGTTGGGATACTTCTCCAGAAACATAGATACACGCCCCAAGTCTTCCGCCAGACCACCCACGTGGGCTGCAATGAAAGTAGTATTCGGATTACGTTCGATAACCCTGTTCCGTTGATCCAGAATCTCTTCCTTGGAAGGAATTCCTATGCCATAGTATACCCAGGTGGGATTTTGGGTTAATTCCTCGTATCGTTCATTGGTAGCATCCAGGGGCCCGTTGTGAAAAGCTTTAGGGTCGGAAGAATGAATCATAACAGGTATGCCCAGTTCTCCGCACTTGGCCCATATCGGATCGATGCGGGGATCGTCCACCGCGATAAGTTTACCGCTTTTATCCTTTAAGGTTAGCCCGAGCGCTTTGTAAATCTGTAGCCCCCGGCATCCCATTTTAACAGCTTCAGCCAGTTTCCGGGCTTCCTTTTTCCCAAAGTCAGGCTCGTCAATCTTGCTGAAGTCGGGTGAAAAGAAAATCAAAAACCTCTCTTTAGCAACCTGTTGAGATGCTTTCAGGTGTTCTTTAAAGAAGTCATTTTCCGAAAGGCCGTCTAAGCCGACGCATATCCATACACCGGCTTTATCCATTTCCTCCAAATAGTATTCGGTTTTATCGAGAACCTTTAAGTGATTGTGGATGTCGATAACCGGATACCTGGGTTTAATGATCCTTGTTTCTTTCACAACCAGTTGACTCTTCGGCTGCCAGTCTCGCAGCCGAAGATCGCCTGTTTGGCCGCTCATTGTGAGCGAAGCAATGGTCAAAAGAATAAATTGCAATCCAACTTTTCTGATTTGCATATTTGTTATCTTAAGAAAGTACAACTACTTCGTGATTCAGAATGGATGATATCTGGAATTTGCTCCAGCCGCCTTCCGTCTCTGCTACGATTCGCTGACCGGTAACGAGCAGATTCGGGAAATCGCCTTTCACATTTTCCGGGAGTTTAACCTTTACCGTTATGGGACCTACCGGAATATATTCATCCAGCGGCGCCCTCCAAGTTGCTGCGCTCGTGAGATTCACCAAGTGGATAATCATCTTTCCCGGCTGTGTATAGATGTTGCAGTCTATCAGTCCGGGGCCGGATACAGAGACAGGACTCTCGTCTTTCGTCGCCCAACGGATAACGTTGGCAAGCAAGTTTCCATGATCGGGAAGGTTATACCGGGCAAACTGTTTGTCGATATGGTCAGCATGAACCGGTATATAAGGTATTCTGGCGCGAATAAGGGCCTGGGTAATCCCTCGCCAAGGCAGATTGACCCTCTGCTCTGCATCATCGCGACCATAGTAGTCCGTATTTTCCTGAGACCATACCACGCCCACTGAACCTACAGGCTCACGGTTAATCAAATATTCCTCATTAGCCTTATACCATTTGAAGATAGGTTCAGCCGTATGATACATCCGACGATCTTCATGATAAGCGGCAATGTGATGCCACCAAGGCTGGATACCACCGGCAAAACCCTCTATCATCCACATGTGAGCTTCAGAAACGGGTTTAGATGATATACGGAAGGTAGGTCTTCCTGCCTGATACATCGCCATGCTATCGGGAATCAGTTTATCCCATCCCAGTACACTATGAATTTGTTTTCCTGAATCGGATAGATTCTGGAATCCGGAGGCATCGCTTCGCGACTGATGGTCAAGCATGATAATATCAGCTCTTTCACAAATGGCTTTGAAATCACGGAAAGTGCTTGCCTGATTGCTGATGGAGCCACTGTTCATCCCCGACCAAGTACAATTTGGTCCTCCGGCTGCTTTTGTGGTGCGGTTATTTAAATCCCATATTTCCAATCGCATATCATAACTCCAGCGTATCCACTGACGGTAGACAGGATCATCCCAGTTCTTGGTTTTGGGAAGTTCCTTACCAGTCCTTGCGCGAAAACTCTTTCTACAGTTTTCGCAGTAGCAAATAGAATTACGCCCCAGTCCGCTCCAGCTATTATCCGTGAAACCTTCCGGTTTGTAGAGATCCGATATTTCGGTCAGGATGCTTGGAAGATATTCTCTGTAATACGGGCTGTTGATACAGGTAATATAAAGGTCTTCAGCCCTGTAAGGCTTTCCCTTCCCATCGATAGCAAACCAATCGGGATGAGCCTTGTAGAAATCCGCATTGGCACGGTTGGAGTCCATCCGGGCGAAAACAATTAAACCGTCTTCATGGGCTGCACGGCATAAATCACCGAAAAGATCACGCCCCTGCAAGAATCTTGCCTGATAATGCAGAGGTATCTTGGTAGGATAATAGGCTACTATACCTCCCGCATTGATGATAACCCCTTGCACCTGCGTTTTTTTCCACTGATTACGCCACCAACCTATATCGTAGGTAAGAGGATCTTTTTCCGTAATATTCGTCTGCCCCCAGCGGGTCGTTTTGCGAAACCAGGGCGTATCACCTGCCGCCTCAGCCTCAGGCGTAGCCATAGCTGAGGGAGTAGAAGCACCTGCGGTTGCAGGATAGAATATACTTGTGCCCGCTAAAGAAAAAGTAGCCGCCGTTGCTTTGCGAAGGAAAGCCCTGCGGCTATGATTAGAATTTGAACCCTCATTTTGAGGGTTTAATGCTTGATTTGACTTGTTTATTTCCATGGTATAACGATGTTATATGTATTAGTTTTATTACTGTAAAGATATGATTATTCCAGTATTATTCATAACCTGGATTTTGAGGAAAGATAACGGCATCGTTTACCAACTGAACCTGGCTTAATGGTAGCGGAAAAACGGTCATATAGGGCTTCATACCAAAATCCTTCATTACATCATAAGCCTGTCCTTTCCTTAACAGGTCAAACCATCTGACGCCTTCAAACGATAGTTCCAATCTTCTTTCCACTTCGATAGCCTTTCGTAAAGCATCTTGACTCAGATTAGCATCATAGACCGACACCCCGGCTCTGGTGCGTATCTGGTTCAGGATAGGGATAGCCTCAGTTGTTTTCCCATTTTCATTGAGAGCTTCTGCATACATTAACAGTACGTCAGCATAGCGAATCACCTTCCAGTTAGCCTTACTATCATTCCTGGCGGGAATGGATACAAGATACTTTTTTGTATAGGTTTGATTTGTGTTGGTTGGCAATTTGATAAAAACCGAATCATCATCATAAAATCCCCCTATAACACCTATAGTTACTTCTTTTCTTAAATCGTTGTCAACAAATAAATCTATCAAAGCTTGTGAAGGATTATTATGCTCATCTACTGTCCCAAGCACTCCATAGTAATTTGTGAATGCAATAAAGTTGGGCAAAAAAGAATTAGTAAAAATACTTCCTTCTCCCATACCCGATTCATATTCAATATCAAATATATATTCGCTATGGTGCTCGGATTTTGCATAGTCAAACAAATCTACATAGTTAGGCAGCAACTGATAACCCATAGTTGTTACTTCCCTTAATTTGCTTTCTGCATTGGCAAAATCGCTTTTCGCTAAGTAAACTCGTCCCAACATTGATTTAGCAGCTCCACTGGTAGGTCTTCCTATATCATTTCCTCCATAACTTGCAGGCAAATAGCTTTCAGCGGCTATAAAGTCAGGAATGATGATGTTCGCATAAATATTTTCAACCGGTTCTCTTGGGGTGTTATAAGATTCTCCCACAGATAATGGAATTGTAACAGCAGGCACATTACCAAAAATCCGTATCAAATCAAAATAGGCAAATGCCCTAAGAAAGCGAGCTTCTCCGATATAGCGATTTTTATTGGGGACGGTTGCTTCTGAGACGCCTTCAATTCTTCCTTTCCGGCAGAGGTCTTTAATTTGCCAATCGTCGACATGACTAATAGATTGCCCAAATCGCCATACCAGCCTACTCCGCTCATCTGTGTAAATGCAAAACCCTCTATTGATGTGTGTTCATAGCTGTACCCTGAACCGTTGTCACCTCCGGTAATGGTGTTAGGGCTTACTTGTATCATTCCGAAAGGAAAAGCCGCTCCAGGAAAAGTCTTACCCAAGCCGTGATATGCTCCGGCGGCAGCTATGCTGGTACTTGCACCGATAAATGGATTAACATAATCCACTGCATGACGCTGCCCGAAAGCAGTGCCATGAAGGGAAATGAGACAAACCGCATATAGGGCTGATTTTAAATTTATTTGATTAAATTCTATCATGGACTAATAGAAATTTTATATACTTATAATGTATGACTTGTCGCGTCTTAATTTAAAATAGGATTGGATAATTTCAATGTTCGTATTCCAAAGCGAGGCATAGAAATAGATACTATGGATTTATTACTGTTTTTTTGAACAGTCAATACTTCTGAAACATCATTATTCAATTCTATCAGTTCTATTTTATCTGCAAGTACATTAAAGTGAATAGATTTTTTAGAATCATTATTTTGAGCATTGAATAGGCGAATATACAAATCATCCCCTTTATATTCCATCGAAACGAGTTCATAAGCATTGTCTTCAATACTGAATAAAGAATGTACTTTGGCTCCAATTGACGATTCATCAACCAAAGTTGCAATCATTGGTTCATTTGTTTGTTCACTCTTGCTCCAAACCCTGCTTTCATCCCATAATCCTGCATGTGGCATTATGGCATACGATACATCTGTCGGTCGATTGATAATATAATCGCGCCCCCATAACCCTTTGCCGGAAAATTGCAATGTCAATGCCAGTGGATGATCTTCTCCATGCACATAACTCGTGGTATGATCTGTAAATAGTGTCATTCCATAATCTTTATTTTTACTTGCCAGATCAACCCAATTGAGTATAATCACATGCTTGATTTGATCCCAACTATTAAAGTATGTATTATCCAGACGACTTTGGCATACATCGAATGGTGCGTCTTTATAAATCTGCTGTGATTGGATAGTAGTGGGGAAAGAAACCAATAGCTTATATCGGTCGTCGTAAAAAGCTTTGCGGGGATTGTCGGATTTAAATTCAATACCCGGCTCTCCAATTGCAGGATTACCCTGCCAGTCAAGATGAACACCCATGTCAATTTTTTCATCCCCCTGTAAAAGTTGTATGGTTTGAGTAAAAGGATGTTTGCCTATTTTTCCGTCAATAGCTACTTTAACAGATAAAGGACCTTGTTCTACAACACGAATCGTAGCCGGATGCTGTGTACTGGAAAGGTAAGCATGTTCTTCTCCAAAATATCCCCGAAGTTCATTAAAACTCCATTTCCCACTTTTGTCTACAAACTCTTTTCCATTCAGTTTTTTTGCTTTTAGGCTTTCAATAATTCCTCCTTTGCCGGGATTCAATTCTATCAGATATAAATCGCTTTCCATGATGTATTTCCCCTCTCTTTGAGTGATAGTAGGAGTAGTTGTTTTTGGAGTTGAGGCTTTCTGTATAGTGTAGGTTGTATATCCGAAAGAAGGAACTTTGGCACGGAAAAGAAGTCGTGTTTCTCCATCTTCTTTAAGTATTTGCGTAGGCTGATTTTCCCCTTGTTGATCTATTACGGTCCATTCAGATTCTATCCACAAAGAGGGAACTTTCACCTTTACTATTTCGTCTCGTTCAATGGCTAATGTATTATAAACACTAATGGCTGATTCTCCATTTTTCTTTAGTGATGCAAGGCTTCTCTCAATTACTGACCGACTATTTTCATTAGTAACAAAGGTCCATTCTGTTACATGTTCCGCCCAGCTTCGCTTCCCTTGTAGATTATTATAAGGAACTATCCAACAATCATGGTGCTGTGATAGAAGCAATTTGACCCATCCTTCATCTATCATGGCTTTTGGCCAACGTGTCTTTTTATGAAGCTGTGAAATAACTGCCATCTTTTCCGCTTGAACGATATGATTCTCTGCTATGCGTACTTCCTGAGCCAATGTTTGCATCACTTGGCTACCCCACACTAAACTTGTCAGCACATCTTCTTGCGTAAAACTCCAATCATCTTTTGTCGATCTGATGGAGAAATTAGCGATATAATTTCTCCATGTTTTATAAGAAGTAGGGGTATAATATTTGGACGCATCCTGTCCTAACCACGGCCCTTTAGCCCATCCATTGCTCCATGAGGCATCCTGAATACACATTCCTGCGGGATTCTTTATTCCTGCATCCAAACATTTTTGGATATACTCTTTACTATTATACCAAGAAATGCTTTGCCAGGTAGAACCCGGCTGTAAATTTTCACAGACATATCGCGGTACTGTTGTCAATCTTGTCCCATCTGGTCCTATCCAGTTCACTAATTCCCCTCCGTAAGCAGCCGTATATCCTCCCCACATTGTATTGGGATTTTTAGTTGAAGCATACGAGAATCCAAATGATTTCAGGATGTAGGGCAACGAACTTGTAAAGCAAGGTTCCTCTGCTGAATAAGTAGTAAATTGTGCTGTCGGAAAATGTTTTCGAAGTAATTTTATGCCGTACGAGAATTGTCGTATATTACTTTCTCCCGAAGTTCCGAAAAAATAACTCTGCGCATAAGATGGGTTTACATATTCAATCCGACTGGTATTGATTGACTGGTCGGCAAATAATTGTTGAAATTCTGAATAGGCTTTTGGGTCACGTGCTTTTATAATATCCCACGATTCAGGCTCAATTTCAATATTGATACTCCAATCCGGATATTGTTTCAACATCTTATTTATAAAATCAGTTTGCCCTATAGGATAATGTCCATATACTCCACCATGGTATCCATCAATAAAATAGGCACTCTGTGCTTTTGCCTCTCCCATAAAGAGAAAGCATATTAATAAATATATTATCTTTTTCATAACTTAGTAATTATTATTTTTAATGTTTCCGGTTTATTCATATCATATATCTTGCTAATCAATTCCTGTTGTTCTTTTACGCAATCTTCACGTATTCCTTTACTTCTGAATTTTAGCCAAAACTCTCCATTCCCCCGTAAGAATATATCATGTGGAGCATATTTTCGAAGGGTGTCTACCGCAGCCTCATTACAAGCCCACAACATATCTGTTTTCCGCATCAGATTGTATTCCACCCAAAAGAATTCACGCATCTGACGTTCTTTCAGCCATCTTTTTTCGTTCATTTCCATGATTTTTACTGCTTTCCGGTATTGAGGTGTATTTTTAAGTCCAGCCATATTAACACCTCGTGATAATTCCTGCGCAGTAAAGCGATGGATAATAATGTCGTTAATTTTTAGATTGTAATAACCATCCGAAAGCCCTTTTACACATAATCCCTCATAATTTATCTCATCCATAAAAGGAATGACTTTCAAAGCATCGGCTTGTATCCGTTTTTCATTTTCATAAGCAACCTCACTAACCGGATAGGGTAGGGCATTTGCTTTATATAGAAATGAAACATGGTTCGAATCGACAGCAAGTTCAGAAATATGACAGTTATCAGCCTTTTCTACAACCTTCCTTTTTGCATCTATTTGAATATCGGCTACTGGGTTCCCTGAGAAACCTTGTGCTTTTAGAAATAGATAGGCCATTACAAAATGGCCGTCGGCTGTAGGATGTATTCGATCCGAGCCACATAAGGTAAAGGTCGAGTCTGATGCTTGTTCCCGGATATTAATATCAATCATTGGTTGGTTAAAATCGACAAATCCCCACTGATTCCTTTTGGACTCATTCTCCAGAAAAGCGCCCACTTGTTGTATCCATGCGTTCTTTTTTGGAAAAGGAACCTTGTTAAACCGGGAGGTCTCATCATAAGGAGAACTACCAATTAATATTTTATCTGCCTTTTTATAGTTACTATATGCTTTCTCAATTTGTTGGTAATCCATAAATGTTTTATCCAAACGCTTAAGCGCTATAGAATCCGCACCCAGTTTCGAAAAATCCATATAACCTACATCATTCATTCCGAAAGTAAGGGTTACGACAGTTGGTTCATGTTCAAAAACTTTATCTAAGCGCTGATAAATTAATCCGGCTGTGTCTCCTCCTATTCCTTCATTAAATATATCAATACGCATATCAGGAAAGTGTGTCATGTAGTAAAGCCAGATATAGGAATGATAGTGTCCTCCACAGGTAATACTGTTTCCAACAAAAACAATACGATCGCCCTGTTTAAATGGTTTTATGGCTTGTGAATAAAGAGGTGAAGCAATAAAGAAGGTATAAAAGAGCAAAATGGATAAATTCTTCATAAGCTGATTATTATTATAATAGCCCAGGGTAAGCAAAGCAACCCTGGACTAAGGGTGAATTATTCAGCTAATAATGGATTCAATTCTTTCTCCCTTAAAGGTATAGGAAAAATCAAATCTGATTCCTTAAACGGATATTCATGATTAGGAGCTTTATAGCCAATTAGATCTACAATCTGTTTGGATGTAGGATCATAGGCTTTGTGCGTACGAAGCATATCGAACCAGTTATGAAATTCAAAGCAAAGTTCAAGAAAACGCTCTTTCAATACCTGATTAGAAGTAATTGACGAAGGCTTTCCATCAGATGGAAATGCGCGATTGTGTACCAGAGAGTAAGCGTCGATAGCAGTAACGTCTGTAGTACTTCCCCCATCGGCTAACGTTTTGGCCTCAGCACAAATTAGCAAGACATCGGCATATCTATAAATAGGTATGTTTGCTCCACTTTTTGAATTTTTCTCTGCTTCTTCATCCCAATATTTACAGATATAAGGGACCTCTAATTTTATCAGAGTATTTGGATCTCCAAACTTTGTCCATTCGGTATAAAAGAAAGCTCCTTGTTCTTTTCGCCTGTCATTATCCTCAAAACTATCATAAAAAACTTTCAAAGGAGCCATGCCGCCTCCATAAGTTGGATTAATTGAAATAGCAGCTTCTGGATAGGGCAAGAGGCCGAAGTGAAAGGGTGCACTTGCATTTTGTGCTTCTCTTTGAATCATAAAAATATGTTCCCCTGCATTTTCATTTACAAGTTTACGTAAATCACTATACTCATTAAACAGCTCAAATTGACCACTATTTATTACCTCTTTGGCAGTATCATAAGCCTTTTGATAATATTCTGTTCCTTTCTGTAGCGGGTATCCGGCCATCGTCAAATATACTTTTGCCAATAATGTTTTTACAGCTCCCAAAGTTACATGTCCGCTTTTATCCGTCCAGGGTAATCCGGTGGCTTCGGCTTTTAGCAAGTCTGCCACAATCTGATCGTATATAGCAGCTTTAGGAGATTTAGGGATATGTATTGCAGAGAGATCCTTTGTTGATTCTGTTTTTTTAGGAATATCACCAAAAAGTTGTACGCCAAGGTAATAATAATAGGCTCTCAAAAAATAAACCTGGCCTAAGTAACGATTTTTGGTGGCAGTGTCAATGATGTCGCTTGCCTCAACGTTTTCAATCACACTATTGCAATTTTCCAAAGGGAAGAAGACTGTTCTCCATATTTCCCTTAACACACTATTGCTTTCATCCAGACCTGATAATAGCAAAAACTGATTTTCATTCGTTCCTGCCGAACGCGGACGATAGCTATGGCCAACAATATATTCCAGATTAAACATCCTGACAGTGGCTATTTCCAAGTCGGTACCAAGAAGCCTGCTTAATCCATCATAAGTTCCGTTAACTGCAGCTATAATCTGGTTTTCGCTGGTATAATATTCTGTTGGACTAAGAAATGTCTTAGGATTTTCTTTCAAAAAGTCTGTACACGCTGTCAGTGAGACTGATAAAATCAGCGTAACAAGTATGCTATTTATTATCTTTTTCATAAATTTTGATGAATAGAAGATTAAACATATTCAATTAAAAATTCACACCCAATGTAAAAGAGAATGTTCTTGGCTTGGGATACGTATAAAAGTCGATACCTTGCTCAAAAACGGCATCATAACTGGTCACTTCCGGGTCACCACCTGAGTAGTTAGTGAATAAGAATGCGTTTTCAACATTTACACCAAGCGAAAGAGTTTTAATATGAGCCTTAGCTAATAGGGCATTGCTAAAATCATATTTTAAGCCAATGTTTCTTACGCGAAGGAATGAGCCGGGCTCACAACTATGCGAATCCACATCGTTTTCATAACCATCGCCGGGCAATCGCAAACTTACAACCATAGCATTCTGATTTTGCGGAGTCCATGCATTCTCGAGTATCTTACCATAGCTATTCGAGAAAGTAACACGGTTTTCCATTAACTGACGGGTAAAGTTTATCAATTGATTTCCATACATCCAATGCAGATCAAACATTAATGTGAAATTTTTATAGGAAATAGAATTTGACATATTCATTTCGAATTTAGGTGTACCACTTCCAATAAAATCTTGGTCTTCACCATCTTTTCTCCCATTTCCGTTTTTATCCCAGTATTTCAGGTCGCCTGGCTTTTTATTATACTTGGCAGCTTCTTCCATCTCATCCGTCCCCCAGGTCCCTAATCTTACATATCCATATAATTGGTTCAACGGTCGGCCTTCTACAATGCGTCCGCCCCACTTACCAATAATATTTTTATTAATATCAATTACCATAGAGCGGTTCATAGAATAATTAACCGACGTTGTCCATAATAGATTATTATTCTGTATATTGTGGGTTACCAATGATAATTCTAAACCCCTGTTCCGTATCTTACCAAGATTGGTCATGGTTGATTCGTAACCGGTTGTAGATGGCAACTGAAGGCTATATAATAAGTCTGTCGTAATCTTATTATAAAAATCAGCCATAAATTCAATACGTCCTCCAAACAAGCTCAAATCCAAACCCAGATTCAACTGATTCGATTTTTCCCACTTCAAGTCAGGATTGCTCATACCTCCCAATCTTACAATAGACTGCATCTCCTTATTAAAAGGAATTAGGGCATTGTTATAGCGAGCCATAGTTGAATAATTTCCTATACCTGCGTTACCTACGATTCCGTAACTGGCTCTCAATTTGAAATCATCTACTGTCTCTTTGAGATCAGCAAAAAAACTCTCATTAGAAATTCTCCATGCAGCAGAGAATGAAGGGAAGAATCCATATTGGTTATTATGCCCAAAGCGAGACGAACCATCTTCACGGAAGGAAGCGCCAACCAAATAACGATTGTCGTAGTTGTAGTTAACACGAACGTAGTACGAATTCATCTTACTATCACTATATCCAGATTGAACCATTGAACGAACAGTACCAACAGACATGTTATAGAACTTGAAGTAATCATCGAAGAAATTCTCTGCACCAGCATTCGTGTTTGTTGTTTCGTCGTAATACCAACTTGCTCCGCCTACTACATTCAGATTATGCATATTCCATGTGTTTTCATAGGTTAAATAATCTTCATTTGTCCATGAAGAGAAATTATTATGCCTTCTTTCTGCTCTACCTTTTTGAGTACTACCGTAACTCCACAAGGTACTTGGTGCATAAAAAGACTCCAGATTAGCGCCATTCTGCTGACTAAAACTGGTTGTTAATTTCAAATGAGGAGTTATCTTAAATGTACCTATTATATTGGCCAGAACATATTGTTTTCCAGTATATGATTCTCTTTGTTTCAGTATCTTTACCGGATTTTCCGCATCTTCAGCTCCTGGATAATCTCCTTTGCGGGAATATGTACCATCCGGATATTGTACAGGAAGGAAAGGCAGACCTTCCAACATATATCTGGAAATATTATTTTCCGAATTGCGTGCATTACTCGTACCTATATTTACAACAGTTTGCAAGTGAAACCAATCTTTTAGATCCCAATCCAGATTCACAAATCCATTTAATTGTTTTCGATAGGTTTCAAGCATAATACCTTGATTATCTTTATAAGAAATGTTGGCTACGGCTCTCATCTTTTCACTTCCTCCAGAAAAAGTGAGTGAATGTTGATGAGAAAAAGCCGTTCGAGTAGTTGCATCTTGCCAGTCAGTATTGTATTTCGGTGTTCCATCTGCATTAAACAGATCGTTTTTACGGGTAAAATTATAATTCGAATCCAAATGCGGTGCAATACGCCCGGGAGCATACTCGTATGCTCTCTTAAAGAGTTCAACGCTTTCATTGGCATCTAAAACGTTCACCTTACGTGCTATGGAAGCTGTCGATAATGTAGTATTGTATGAAATATTCGTTGTATTTTTTACTCCTTCTTTCGTGGTTATCACAACAACTCCGTTAGCGCCCCTTGAACCATAAATTGAAGATGACGTTGCATCTTTTAAAATGTCAATTGATTTTATCACGTTCGGATCTATTACTTCGGGGTCAACTCCTACTACTCCATCCACTACGTATAGCGGTTTGTTATCAGAATTTAGCGAACCTGTGCCACGAATCTTAATAGCTGGGCTTCCACCGGGAGCACCGGAATTTAACATGATACTCACACCGGCCACTTTACCTGCCATCCCCTGAAATATATTTGTTGAAGTTGGACGCTCCAGCAGTTTTTCGCCATCTACCGAACTAACAGAAGTCGACAGATTTCTTTTCAACATAGTTCCATAACCAACTACAACAACCTCTTCCAATGCTTTAGAATCTTCTATCAACCGTATATTCAAATTGGATCGATTACCCACGTTGATAGTCTGCTCTATATAGCCAATATAAGTAATAGTAAGAACTGCATTGTCAGAAACTTCCAAATTGAACTTGCCATCAATATCTGTTACAGTTCCGGTTGATGTTCCTTTTACAACTATATTTGCTCCAATAATTGTTTCTCCTTTAGCATCTGTTATAGTGCCCGTTATTCGTTTTCTATTGGCTTGTTGGGGAGATACTTCGCTTGCTGCTTCTGTTTGGGGTGTGCTTTTTGCTTTGTAGAAGATGACCTGGCGGTCTACTATCTCGTAGCTTACGGCACTGCCTCTTAATGCTTTGTCGAGGATGATAGGGAGGGTTTGTTTACGGTCGTCTACTTCTACCCGCTTGGATAGATCGACTGCGTTGTCGTTGTAGAAGAAGATATATTCGCTCTTAGCTTCTATCTCGGTGAACAACTCTTTCAGAGTTTTCGTTCCTTGCGACAGCCTCATCTCTGTTTTCTGGGCGTACGAAGGCTCTGTAGCTGCCCAGCAACATGTGATCATTACTGAGAAAAACAAGGTTAACTTCATTTTTCGCGCCAATTTTCGCAATTCTAAAGGAGAACTGCTTTTAATTTCAACTAATTTCATAATTTTGTACTTGTTTTTTAAGATTAAGAAAATGCTTTACAAAAGTGTTTACTAAAATCGCCGGGAAGTATTCGCAGTACTTTCCGGTTCTTTTCTGCAATGATGATTCATGTTTTCATAAGGGTCTGTTTTTTTTAGGGTTTAACATTTATCTTTATTTCTCCATTCTGAATTTCGTATTCTATGGGAGCCGTAATAGAGATAATCCGGAAGGTCTCTCTAATATCTTCTTTCAAATCGAGCTTACCGCTTACAGTTGTACGGTCAATGGCTGAAGCGTCGTGGTCTATACGTACATTATAGTAACGCTCTATTTTCTTGAGTACTGCACTCAATTTCTCGTTTTTGAATGATAGGAAGCCGTATTTCCAGCAGATGTAATCAAAGATATCCACTTGTTGCACTTCTGTTGTATGGCTCTGTTTTTCGAGCGTATACTTTTGATTAGGCTCGATAATTCGCGTCGTTTTTTCCTTCATTTCTTTGATGGATACGGAGCCTTCAGCCAATACGATTGTTTGATTGTCGTCACTTTTGTAGCCGGATATGTTGAAGGAGGTTCCTAAAACGCTTATCTCTAACAGGTCTGTTTTTACGATAAAGGGCTTTTTCTCGTTTCGCGCCACTTCCAGATAGGCTTCTCCGTCTATAAAGATTTCCCTTTTGTTGCCGGCAAAAACACAGGGATAGATCACCCGGCTGCCCGAATTGACCCACACCTTTGAGCCATCACTCAACTCTAAGCTGCCTGTTTTTCCGTAAGGTACCACCAATTGCAGCAGGCTTGTTTCGGAATTATCTGGTGTTGTTTCTATCAGTTTGGCATTCACACTCATCCGACCGTTGGCGTCAACCCGGAGGTCAGCATTTGCTTCCTCTATCTCTATTTTCTCTTGATTGGCCAAGATAACCGTTACATTGCCGGAAGCCCTGTCAATGGCTGAAGTGTCTGCTATAAATGACTGATAATCTATTACTTTTTCGGCTTCTTGCTTCGTGTGTGTAAAGAAATAAATGCTTCCGCCTGCAACGAGGCAAAACATAGCAGCATAGCGAAGGAAGTATGGCAGGCGGAATGAAGTACGTTTCCCTTGAAGGGAGGTTTCAATTTTTTGCCATACTTCCTTTTTTGTCTCCTCCGACAAGCCTTCCTCTACAACCTTTATGCCTTTTACAATGGTCTTTAGTTCTTGTATTATTTCTTTCTTTTCAATATCTTTTTGCATGATTTGATTCCAGTATATATTCGTTTCGTCAGTTGGATGCAATAACCATTGGAACAGACTGTCATCGTCAAGCAGACTATGATATAATTGTTCGCGTCGTGATTGTTCCATATAGTTCATATCCAATTCGGGTTAGATTTTACATGTAAACGAATTGGAATCGTTGTTTGTACTCATCTACCGAAAAAAAAATCGAAAAAAAAACTGGAGGTGTTACTTAACGACACTTAAAAACAGGGTGATGAATAGGGCCAAATCCATTTCGAGGCGGATTTTTTCGATGGCGCGATGGATCAGATTGCGGGCAGACTGATAATTGACGCCCAAGAGTTGGGAGATTTCTTCATACGTCATCTCTGCCTGGTAACGTAGATAGATCGCCTCTTTTTGGCGGTCAGACAGCAAACTCATTACCTTTTCAAACCGCTCCTTCATGTCATCATCATTCGTATTTTCCTCGTTTTCAAAGACAAATTCCACATAAAAGGGAAGTTCTTGGGGTGAAACGAAGAGGATCTTGTCTTTATGGCGGAGCGCATCTATGAGTGTGTTTTTCATGATTCTAAACAGATAGAAAACCGGATTACTATTCTCAGGAAGCTCTGTCCGGTTCTGATGCAATTTAATAAATACGTCTTGGATAGCGTCTTTCACCAATTCCTGATCGGGTGTGAATTTCATTCCATATCGAAACAGCCTGTCCGACGTACATTCAAATAGAGCAGCAAAAGCCTCTTTTTCACCTTTCCTGAACTGACTCCATATTTTAGTTTCCTTTTCCGATTCTGTCGTATTTATCATCTCCTTTTCTCCCCATACAGAAACGCCTCCATATCAACTGTATAACTGTATAGGTATATATGTTTTAGAAGCAAAGATAATAAAAAATCCATTGCAACATAGAAAATTCCTTAAATGTAATTGGGGTTTTTAGATATTACACATTTTCGTCAATAAAACAGGCCTGTTTTTAGCAATGGGTCAAAAGTAACATTCTGTCAAAAGTAGCATAATGGTCAGAATTGACAGAATGTCAAAAAATGGTCTTTTTTTTCTTCGATATTTGAGGCGATTTTGGGCTTTTAACACGAAAAATGCAAGGATTTGCAGGTTTGGAAAATACAAAAAGACAGCAATGATGAGTTGAAAGTTTAAAATTGAAAGTATAGAGCAGGAATAATGCTCTACTATTTGTATTTTCCTTTCAATGGCTGCCATAACGTCATTTAGGCACTCAAGGGATTTAAGGGTATTTTAAATCTTAATAGACCTTAATATTAACCAAATAATAACTAATATTAAATACTATTCACAATTCATCCTCATCTCTTCGGGAAATCATTTAGATGATTTTAAAAATGATCTGCATGAAATTTCCAAATCATGCTGATGACGTCCGGCAATCATCTAAATGATTTCCCAAAAAGAAGCCGTCTTTCCAAAATATTTTTCCCAAATATTGACAAAAACTTTACATATTCGCTAACTTTGGCCGATTTCGTCGAAACTCCGAATTTCTCGTAACACAAAAAAGCCCCTTTTCCTGACAATATGTAAAGCATTTAACACAAATTCACAGATCTCATTGTTCTTATTTATAGAGGAAAGACAATGATAATCCTGAAATATTTTGTTACATTCCTTTAACAAACTCTGCCACCGTAAGTCTGTGAACACCAAGAATCCGGGCAATAGCGCTTTTTGATACCTTCTTATCTAATAGTGTTTTGATTTCGGCTTCCTTGCCTGTCAATTTCTTTACTTTGGATTTGCTTCCTTTGGGACGACCAAGTACAACTCCTTCGGCTTTTTTCCGGGCAAGCGCCTCTTTGGTACGTTGAGAAATAAGATTGCGCTCAATTTCGGCGGAAAGTCCAAAGGCAAAAGCCAACACTTTGGAATTGATGTCACTGCCCAAGTGATAATTATCTTTGATTGTCCAGACTTGAATGTTACGATTCATACAGTCATTGAGTATGCCCATAATTATTAACAAGTTTCTGCCCAAACGAGATAACTCAGAACAAATTAAAACATCCTCTCTTTTCATTTTTTTGAGAAGTTTTCCAAGCTTTCGTTCCTGCACTGTTTTTGTGCCTGAAATGGTTTCTTCAATCCATTTGTTCACTACCATAACGTTTCTCTCACAATACTGATTGATTTCAAAACGTTGATTTTCTACTGTTTGTCTGTCGGTACTTACCCGAATGTAACCATAAATCATAATGCTACCTGTTTAAATTAATATTCAATTACTGTATATATAAACCAAAGGTAGCCATAAACAATCCTGACATTTATTTTATATGCCAAACCAGCGTTTTTATAAGCATCCGTAATATTGCCCATTGATTGTAACTGAATATACGGCGGATTCCCAATCACCACATCAAAACCGACAAAATTACCATTGTCATCCAGTACTTCCGTGAGAGCGAAGTTGGCGAAATAAAATCGGATAAGAACCATTGTTTTGTCGAAAAAGTTTACTACTTTTACGACGAAAATAAGCTAAAAATATGAGTGAAAATATTGAATGTAAAATATTTGAACGAATTAAAAAAGCCAAGAGAGGTGTGGTTTTTTTTGCGAGTGATTTTGTTGTTTATGGAAATAGCAACACTTGTAGCAAAGCTTTGGAACGATTAACCAAAGATGGGAAAATAATGCGTGTGGCAAGAGGTGTTTATACGATACCTCGAAAAAGCAAATATTTTGGACATGTAACCCCAAGCCTTGAAACGATTGCCGAAGCTATCGCCAGAAGAGATAAAGCCCGAATAATTCCAACCGGACTATTTGCGGAGAATGCCTTAGGTCTATCCACGCAAATTCCAATGAAAGCCGTCTATTTAACCGATGGTGCACCCCGAAAAATTATTATTGGAGATAGAACTTTATTGTTCAAGCGAACAACGCCGAAAAATGTGGCAGTGTGGGGTAAAATAAGCGGATTAGCGATACAAGCATTGAAATCCATTGGTAAAGACAGAGTTACTGATGACGATATAGAAAAGATAATTGCAGTTCTCAAGCAGGAAAGTAAAGAAAATCTTGCGAATGACATTAAATTAGCACCCGACTGGATAAGAAAAATTATACGTAAAGCACAAACAAACAATAATATATGAGTTGGTTAGATTTAGAAAAAGAAGAACGATATGCCGTTTTAGAGGAAACTTCCAAGAAAATCCGGCTACAGCCTTACATCATTGAAAAAGATTGGTGGGTGGTGCAGACATTACGATTGATTACAAAAATGGATATTGCTGAACATTTGGTTTTTAAAGGTGGTACTTCTTTAAGCAAGGCTTGGAAACTGATTGACAGATTCAGCGAGGACATAGACTTGGCGATTAACCGGGAGTTCTTTGGTTTCTCCGGTGATATAAGTCGAACACAGGTAGGAAAATTGAAAGACGTTTCGAACAAATACCTATCGAACGATTTTCTTTTTTCATTGAAAATCGCTTTTGAAGATGCCGAAATCGGAGATGTCGGCATTTCGGTGGTAGATAGAAAAGACCCGGACGATGACCCTGTAAAAATAGCCGTAACCTATCCAACCATAGCGGAATATTCCTATTATGTGAAGCCTCATGTACTATTAGAGATAGGTAGTCGTTCTTTGATGGAACCGTCAACGCTATGTTCATTCCGTTCGATGATTGGAGAAGAATTTCCCAATCTGGACTTTGCCGATGAAGATATTCATATCCGTTGTGTTAATCCCGAAAGAACCTTTCTGGAAAAACTCTTTTTGCTTCATGAAGAACACCAACGTCCACCGGAAAAAATGAAGACAAAAGGGAAAAGTCGGCATTTCTATGATATATACCGGATTGCTCAAACGAGTTATGCAGACAAAGCCGTAACAGACAAAGAATTGTATAATTCCATAGTTGCCCATCGGGAACGATTTACGAAAATTGGCGGGGTGGATTATGCTTCTCACTTCCCACCTAATCTGAATCCAATACCACCGGAAGCATTGATGCCGGAATGGGAACGGGATTATGCAGAGATTCAAGGACAGATGATTGTGGGAGAAAGTGTTTCGTTTGTGGAAATAATAAATGAAGTAAAGCGGATTACGGATAAAATTAATGAATTCAATCCCTGATTATCTTTTAAGAAGACTTTTGGCACAAAACAAGCAAAAGCCTAATTAACAGCCAGTCAGTTAGGCTTTTTGATTGAAGAATTTGTTTCCAAAGAGATTATTCCGCTCTTCAAATAGCATTATGAATGAACATACGAAATTTCTTTCACAAACTGTGCTACTGTAAGTCTGTGAACACCAAGAATCCGGGCAATAGCGCTTTTTGATACCTTTTTGTCTAATAGCGTTTTGATTTCGGCTTCCTTGTCTGTCAATTTCTTTACTTTGGATTTGCTGCCTTTGGGACGACCAAGTACAACTCCTTCGGCTTTTTTCCGGGCAAGCGCCTCTTTGGTACGTTGAGAAATAAGATTGCGCTCAATTTCGGCGGAAAGTCCAAAGGTAGCCATAAACAATCCTGACATTTATTTTATATGCCAAACCAGCGTTTTTATTAGGTCGAAATTATACGTCCGTTTATATTCCGGCTTCGGTAAAATATATTGGAAACGGTGCTTTCGGCGCTTGCTACAGCTTGACCTCGATTACGACAGACCTTGCCAGCCCTTATTTTTATTCAAGGGATAGCATACTATATAATAAGGATATAACCAGATAATATACATATCCATCAGGGAAGCGCGATACGGCATATACCATTCCGAGTTCAGTTACATATACCGAAAGTATCAATAACAGTTATCTAACATCCCTTGTGATTCCTTCTTCAGTAACATCCTTAAGCCAGATCAGTTGTGGTAACCTGAGCGACGTAACTGTCCGCTGGACGACGCCTCTGCCGATATCTGAGTATACTTTCCAGCGCTTGAGTCAGTATTAAGGTGGGCTGCCTAGTTATTCCGGGCAGCCTTTTTTTTCGCCAGTCAAACATTAGATATATCCCAAGATGGGATTGAACAGATATACATAAATGGCAAGTGATGATAATTTTTTATTGCTAATATTTTCATTATAATACTTTATCGCTTATTTTACTTACATTTTGATATATTTATCAGGTATTTTGATTACAATATGATATGTGTTGATAAATAAAATACAAAAAGACAGTTTAATTTGATTTTAGCTATCAAAAGGATATATATTTGCACAGTCATAGTTCAATTTATTATTTTAACCAATAAAAACAAAACAAAATGGCAAAAAGATTTATTTCGGATGGAAAAAAGGTTATACTAACAGTAGCTTTTATTTTAGCAACCTCTTCGTCAGTAATGGCACAGGAAGAGTCAAAATGGGAAATCACACCTGGGGCCGATTTAGTCAGCAGCTATGTGTGGCGTGGTTTATATCAAACAACAACGTCTTTTCAGCCCGGACTTACGATTGGGTATGGGGGCTTGTCGTTAGGCGCATGGGGTTCTACCGATTTTTTCAGCGATTTTAAGGAATTAGACCTTACGCTTGGTTATGAAGCCGGCGGGTTCAATATCGGAGTAACCGACTATTGGTGGACCGGTGAAGGATCCAAATATGGAAACTACAAAAGTAACCACGGCTTTGAAGGTACTATCGGTTACAATTTCGGCGAATCATTTCCGCTCCGTCTTGCCTGGAGTACATTTTTTGCAGGCGGCCTGGACAAAGGTTACAATGACAAAGGTGAAGAAGAACAAAAGTATTCTACTTACATTTCTGCCGGGTACGATTTTAATGTGAAGGGTGTAGCTGTTACGGCAAGTATCGGGGTATCTCCCTGGGAAGGTCTCTACACGGATGATTTTGCAGTATCAACTATTTCTCTTAAGGCAACGAAGGAGATAAAGTTTTCGGATTCGTTCTCACTGCCGGTATTTGCAGAGACGATTGTTGCACCGGATCAGGACAATGTGTTTTTAGTATTTGGCATAAGTTTTTAATTAGAATCCTGGGTTTAGGTTATCGGGGAAAAGGCATGTATAGAGAGCTGCCTGCTCTTGATATTTTAGAATGTTATACCGCAATGCCAAGGCCTTAACGGGTAGCAGCCACTCTATACACCCCCTTTTTCAAAAGAAAAACATAACAATAAACAAAATAAAAAAATGAAAAAGATTGAAGCAATTATCAGAAGAACCAAATTTGACGATGTAAAGGAATCTCTCCTTGAAGCCGACATCGAATGGTTCTCGTATTATGATGTGAGGGGTATAGGTAAAACCCGTCAGGGACGTATATATCGTGGTGTTGTTTACGATACAAGTAGTATCGAGCGCATCTTGTTATCCATAGTTGTACGCGACAAAAATGTTGAAAAAACGGTGCAAGCTATCTTGAGCGCTGCACAAACCGGCGAGATTGGTGATGGACGTATTTTCGTTATCCCCATCGAGGATGCTATCAGGATTCGTACAGGCGAGAGAGGTGATATTGCATTGTATAACGCAGAAAAAGAAAAATAATCATGGAAGAATTAGATATATTAACTGAAGTTTCCGCTCTGAATAGCGGTGACACAGCGTGGATAATAGTAGCCACGATTTTGGTAATGCTTATGACAGTACCTGGTTTGGCCTTGTTTTATGGAGGCCTTGTGAAACAGAAAAACATCCTGAGCGTTGTGATGCAATGCTTCTTCATAACGGCGTTTATCAGTTTGCTTTGGTTAGGCTTCGGCTATAGCTGGGCTTTCGACGATTCGTTTAAGACTTCGGGCAATCCGTTGTATTTTCTTATCGGCGGATTCGGCAAAGTATTTTTAAATGGTTTGGGAACGGATGCTATCCTTGACGGCACAGGTATTCCTGAAGTATTATTTGCCCTTTTCCAATGTATGTTTGCCGTTATCACTCCTGCTTTGATTATCGGAGCCTTTGCCGAACGGGTAAAGTTCGGGGGATATGTGGTATTCATCTCACTTTGGTCTATTTTGGTTTACAACCCGATGGCACACTGGGTATGGGGTGGCGGCTGGTTGCAAGACCTGGGCGCTTTGGACTTTGCCGGTGGTACGGTAGTGCATATCAATGCCGGTATATCGGCTCTGATTATGGCGATCATGTTGGGTAAAAGAACGCATTACAAGCATGGACATCCCACAACGCCTCATAATGTTGTATTCGTATTCCTTGGAGCAGCCTTCCTGTGGTTAGGATGGTTCGGCTTTAACGCAGGTAGCGGATTAGCCGCCGACGGTTTGGCCGCCAACGCCTTCCTGGTAACACACGTAGCTACCGCAGCAGCCGTAGTAGTCTGGATGGCTATAGACTGGATACTTAATGGCAAGCCTACTACGGTAGGTGCATGTACGGCTGCAGTAGCCGGTTTGGTTGCCATTACCCCGGCAGCAGGATTTGTCGATTTCTTTGGCGGTTTTGTGATTGGCGCTGTTGCCGCACTTGTTTGCTACTTCATGGTGGCTACGGTGAAAGGCAAACTGAAATACGACGATTCATTGGATGCTTTCGGTGTACATGGGATAGGCGGTATCATTGGTTCTATCCTGACCGGCGTATTTGCTACCCAATTCATTACCGGACCCGACGGAGCACAAGGAGCCTTGTATGGCGACTGGCATCAATTGTGGATTCAGATTATTGCAACACTCTTCACCATGGCATTTAGCGCCATCATGACGTTCATATTATTCATAATTGTAGACAAAACGATTGGTATACGCGTATCAGTCCGTGTTGAAGAAGAAGGCTTAGATATTTATGAACATGGTGAAACCGCATACAATAATTAATTTGATTACATTTGCGACATAATATAATAACAATTCAACAAACAAAAAAACAACAATGAGTACATTAAGATTTAGAGTAGTAGAAAAGGCTTTTGAGAAGAAAGCCGTTGAGGTTCACGCGTCCGGCAAGGCCTCCGAGTTCTTCGCGTCCAAAGTGTTTAACCGCGAGAAGATGTTCCGTTACGTATCTGTCAAGACCTTTGCCAAGGTGGAAGAGTCGATAGAGAAAGGTACGCCTCTCGACAGTCAAACAGCAGACGAGATAGCAGCAGGGATGAAAAAATGGGCGCTTGAAATGGGAGCTACTCATTACACCCACTGGTTCCATCCGCTTACCGAAGGAACGGCCGAAAAGCACGATGCTTTTGCCGACCCGGATGGAAAGGGAGGCGTGATTGAGAAATTCTCGGGTAAACTTCTTACGCAACAAGAGCCTGACGCTTCGAGTTTTCCAAGTGGCGGTATTCGTAACACATTTGAGGCACGCGGTTATACCGCATGGGATCCATCGTCTCCCGCCTTTATTGTAGATGACACGTTATGTATACCTACCATCTTCATATCCTATACGGGCGAATCGCTTGACTACAAGTTACCCTTACTCAAAGCCCTCGAAGCCGTTAACAAGGCAGCCGTCGACGTATGTCACTACTTTGATCCTAATGTAAAGAAAGTATATGCTTATCTGGGTTGGGAGCAGGAATATTTCCTTGTAGATGAAGGGTTATATGCCGCGCGTCCCGACCTGTTACTCACCGGTCGTACCCTGATGGGTCACGAGAGTAGCAAGAACCAGCAGCTTGAAGACCATTATTTCGGCGCCATCCCAACCCGTGTGTTGGAATTTATGAAAGAGTTTGAGATTGAATCCTGGAAACTGGGTATTCCACTGAAGACTCGTCATAACGAAGTAGCTCCTAATCAATTTGAAGCAGCTCCCGTATTCGAGGAATGCAACCTGTCTAATGACCACAATCTGATGGCAATGGCTCTGATGCGTAATGTTGCCCGCAACCATGGCTTCCGCGTATTGCTTCACGAAAAGCCATTCAAGGGAATCAACGGTTCGGGTAAACATAACAACTGGTCGCTCGGCACAGATACCGGAGCCTTATTAATGGCTCCCGGAAAGACTCCGGAAGAGAACCTGCGCTTCGTTACCTTCGTGGTGAATGTATTGAAGGCTGTTTACAAGCACAATGCCCTACTGAAAGCCAGTATCGCTTCGGCCAGCAATGCACACCGCCTGGGCGCTAACGAGGCTCCTCCCGCTATTGTCTCCAGCTTCCTTGGAACACAGGTTTCCGAAGTGTTAGACTATTTGGAAAAAACGGATACCAATGAGATTTATATCAGCGGCAAACAAGGATTCAAACTTGACATCGGCCGCGTTCCCGAGTTATTCTTAGACAATACCGACCGCAACCGCACCTCGCCCTTTGCCTTCACAGGCAACCGCTTTGAGTTCCGCGCCGTAGGATCGGAAGCCAACTGTGCCGCAGGCATGCTGGTTCTCAATGCAGCCGTAGCCGAACAATTGAAAGACTTCAAGAAGGAAGTAGATGCAAAAATAGCCGCAGGCAAGGACAAGTTCGCAGCTATTGTGGAAGTACTTCGCAAGGATATTAAGGAAAGTAAAGCCATCCACTTCGACGGCAACGGCTATTCGGAAGCATGGAAAGTTGAAGCTGCAAAGCGCGGTTTGGATATCGAAAGCAGCGTACCTTTGATGATAGACGCTTACCTGTATCCTTCTTCAGTGAAGTTGTTTGAATCGACCGGCGTGATGACGGAAAAGGAACTCGAAGCCCGTAACGAAGTGAAATGGGAAACGTATACGAAGAAAATACAAATTGAGGCTCGTGTGTTGGGCGATCTGACCATGAACCACATCATCCCCATTGCTACTCGCTACCAGTCCTCACTTATCGACAATGTATATAAGCTCCGCGACCTCTATCCCGCCGATAAGGCATCCAAGATGTCGTTCCATAATCTGGAAATCATTGAAGAAATCAGTACCCACATCAGCTTTATCAAAGAAAAGACTGACGAGATGATTGAAGCCCGCAAAGTGGCCAACCATATCGAAAGCGAACGCGAGAAAGCCATTGCTTACCACGATACCGTATTCCCGCTGTTTGACGAGATTCGCTATCATGTTGACAAGCTGGAATTACTGGTTGACGACGAGATATGGACATTGCCTAAATACAGGGAATTATTATTCATTAGATAATATAAAACAGTTTTGTTGATTGTTTTGTGTTTGCAGGGAGAGGGCAACCATTGGAAGTATCCTCTCCCTTTTTCTCTGTTAGCATGACAAGTACAAGAGAATATCTTTTATGTAAAGAATCTTTTTGTATCTTTGTCCGCGTCTGTATATGTTTATGTGTGATAAAATTAATTAATTTAGAATATAATGTGTGGAATAACTGCTATCTTTAATATTTGCGGGGGTACGGAGGCCCTCCGCAAACAAGCTTTAGTAATGAGCAAAAGGGTACGTCATCGCGGACCTGACTGGAGCGGTATTTATACCGGAACAAGCGCCATTCTCGTACACGAACGCCTCTCCATTGTAGACCCGGCTTCGGGCGGACAACCATTGAAAAGCAAAGATGGGAAATTGATACTAACCGTCAACGGCGAAATCTATAATCACCGCGAAATACGCGAACAACTCAAGGACGAATACGAGTTTCAAACAGGTTCGGATTGCGAAGTAATCCTGGCTCTTTATCGTAAAAAAGGCGTACAATGCATAGAAGACCTGAATGGTATATTCGCTTTTGCCTTGTATGACGAAGACAAAGACGCCTTCCTGATTGCTCGTGACCCTATAGGGGTTATACCTTTATATATGGGATACGACGACAAGGGACATATTCTTGTTTCTTCCGAGCTAAAAAGCCTGGAAGGCTTTGCAACGGAATATGAGCCTTTCCTTCCCGGACATTATTATTATAGCGAAGACAAGGCGCTCACTCGCTGGTACATTCGCGACTGGATGGATTACGAAAACGTAAAGGATAACCCGACAAGCGTAGAAGAACTTCACGACGCATTGCAGGCAGCCGTACATCGCCAGTTGATGAGCGACGTACCTTATGGCGTACTCCTTTCCGGCGGCTTAGATTCGTCTATCACTTCGGCTGTTGCCAAGCAATATGCCGGCAAGCGTATCGAAACAGATGGAGCAGATGATGCTTGGTGGCCTCAGTTGCACTCCTTTGCCATCGGCCTCAAAGATTCTCCCGATTTGGTAGCTGCCAAACGGGCTGCCGATTATATCGGTACGATTCATCATGAATTAACCTACACCATCCAGGAAGGCTTAGACGCCATCCGCGATGTGATTTATTATATCGAAACATACGATGTGACTACCGTGCGCGCTTCTACACCTATGTACCTTTTGTCACGCTTTATCAAAAGCATGGGCATAAAGATGGTATTAAGCGGTGAAGGAGCCGATGAGGTATTCGGCGGTTATCTCTACTTCCATAAAGCGCCCAACGCAAAGGCATTCCACGAAGAAACGCTTCGCAAAATCAACAAGCTCTATCTATATGACTGCCTCCGGGCCAATAAGAGTTTGGCTGCATGGGGCGTAGAAGGCCGTGTACCTTTCCTCGACAAGGAATTTCTTGACGTGGCCATGCGTTTGAATCCTGAGGCCAAGATGGCTCCGGGTACAGTGATTGAGAAGAAGATTCTCAGAGAAGCCTTCTCTTCCATACTCCCGGCCGACATTGCCTGGCGACAGAAAGAGCAATTTTCCGACGGAGTAGGCTATAGTTGGATTGACACCCTTCGCAAGGTTACCTCCGACCAGGTTTCCGACGAGCAGATGGCCGGCGCTGTCCAGCGTTTCCCAATCAACACTCCCCAGAATAAAGAAGAGTACTATTACCGCTCTATCTTTGAAGAACACTTCCCAAGCGATAGCGCTGCAAGAAGTGTTCCGTCTGTTCCGAGTGTAGCTTGCTCAACGGCCGAAGCATTGGCTTGGGATAAGTCGTTCTCTAACATGAACGAACCCAGCGGACGCGCCATCAAAGGGGTACATGTAGACAGCTACTAAGTATGTATTAAGATACTATTGTATAAATATGACAAAACAACAACAACTGTACAAATCAGAGTACGAACATGACGCATGCGGTGTAGGTCTTTTGGTTAACATTCATGGTAACAAATCCCATGAAATTGTAGAAAAAGGCCTTCAGGTACTGGAACACATGCTCCACCGCGGCGCGGAAAGTGCTGACAATAAAACCGGAGACGGTGCGGGCATCATGACACAGATACCCCACGAGTTTATTTTATTACAGGGTATCCCTGTCCCGGAAAAAGGAAAATATGGAACAGGACTTGTTTTCCTGCCCAAGGAAAAGGAAGAAGCCGACGTATGCATGAGCTTCCTGAATGAAATCCTAAGCGCGGAAAGCCTTCGGTTGCTGACCGTTCGCGATGTGCCGGTGAATACCGATATTCTGGGCGAAATATCCCGCGCAAACGAACCGGATATTAAGCAAATTTTCGTTGTGGGTGAAGATAATCCCGAAGTATTGGAGCGGAAGCTATATGCCGTTCGCAAAAAATTAGAGAAAAAAATATTGGCCTCGCCGCTTCAGTATAAACGAAGCTTTTACATCGTTAGCTTGTCTACACAACGGATTATCTACAAGGGAATGCTCTCGTCTACCCAGTTGAGAAATTACTTCCCCGACCTTACCAATCCGTATTACACAAGCGGTTTAGCCCTTGTGCATTCACGCTTTAGCACGAACACCTTTCCTACTTGGGATTTGGCGCAGCCTTTCCGCTTGCTGGGACATAACGGCGAGATTAACACCATTCGTGGAAATCGCTTCTGGATGGAGGCGAGGGAGAATGTGTTGCAAGCTCCCCTGCTCAATAATTCGGAAGATTTATTTCCTATCCTGCAACCGGGCATGAGCGACAGCGCCTCGCTGGATAATGTATTGGAGTATCTGGTGATGTCGGGCATGAGTTTTCCTCACGCCATGGCTATGCTGATTCCTGAAAGCTGGAACGACAAGAACCCCATTTCTTCCCAACTCAAAGCTTTCTATGAATACCATAGTATATTGATGGAGCCTTGGGATGGTCCTGCCACCCTGCTCTTCTCCGACGGACGGTATGCCGGTGGTATGCTCGACCGCAACGGACTCCGCCCGGCTCGCTACCTTATCACGCACAACGACACCATGGTGATTGCCTCCGAAGCAGGCGTTTTAGCCTTCGACGCTTCTCTGATTAAGGAGAAAGGACGCCTCCAGCCGGGTAAATTGCTGATGATTGATACCGAACAGGGAAAGGTATATTATGACAAAGAATTAAAGGGAGATTTAGCTTCGGCTTATCCGTACAGGGAATGGCTGGCCAAGAACCGTATTATCCTGTCTGACATTCATTCAGGGCGAACGGTAAAGCATAATTTAGATAAATACCACGAGCTGCAAAAAGCCTTCGGATACTCGAAGGAAGACGTGCAACGTATCATCACTCCGATGGTGGTAGAAGGCAAAGAGCCTACCGGCTCTATGGGTAACGATACGCCTCTTGCTGTCTTATCATCCAAGCCGCAGCGCTTGTTCAACTATTTCAGGCAACTCTTTGCCCAGGTAACAAATCCTCCCATCGACCCGATTCGCGAAGAATTGGTGATGTCGCTCTACTTATATATAGGCTGTCAGGAAACCAATATGTTCGTTCCTTCGCCTGAGCAGTGCAAGATGGTTAGGTTGCAATGCCCTATCATCACAAACGAGGACTTGGATATTCTGACCCATTTAGGTTATAAAGGATTCCGTACCATCACCCTCCCCATGCTCTTCCTCGCTTCCGAAGGGAAAGCAGGTCTTGAGAAGGCGCTATCCAACCTGTGCAAAGAAGCAGTATCGGCCGTGGACAAAGGCTACAATTACATCATCCTGAGTGACCGGGGCGTGGACGAAAATCAGGCGCCTATTCCTTCGCTACTGGCTTTGTCTGCCGTACATCATCATTTGATTGAGAAGCGGAAGCGTATGCAAACGGCTATCGTAATGGAGACGGCCGAAGCTTGCGAGGTAATGCACTTTGCCCTCTTGTTTGGCTTTGGAGCCAGTGCTGTCAATCCGTATATGGCGTATGCCATCCTCGATGATTTGGTTAAGCAGCATGAGGTACAATTAGACTATCATACAGCCGAACATAATTATATCAAAGCCGTAAGTAAAGGACTGCTGAAGGTGATATCCAAGATGGGTATCTCTACCCTCTCCAGTTATCGCGGAGCGCAGATATTCGAAGCTGTTGGTATCAGTCAGGATGTGCTCAATCGCTACTTCCGGGGTATGACGGCCAGCATTGGTGGCGTTGACTTGCAGGATATTGCAAACGATATTCTCCGTTTGCATAAAGAGGGCTTTTATAGCGGTGACGATGATCTTACCTTGGAGAACCACGGCATCTACGCCTATCGTAAAGACGGCGAGTATCATGCTTGGAACCCCGAGACAATTTCCAAGTTACAAATAGCTACCCGGCTGGGAGACTATACCAAATTTAAAGAATATACGGACATTATAGACAATAAATCTACACCCGTCTTCCTACGCGATTTCCTCACGTATAAGACGAACCCCATTGATATATCGGAAGTAGAACCTGTAGAGGCCATCACGCGCCGTTTCGTTACGGGCGCCATGTCGTTTGGCTCCATCAGCAAGGAGGCTCACGAAGCAATGGCTATCGCCCTGAATATTCTGAACGGGAAAAGCAATACAGGCGAGGGCGGCGAAGACCCGGCTCGCTTTAAAATAGGTGAAGACGGACTGAACCGGCGAAGCGCCATCAAGCAAATTGCCTCCGGACGTTTTGGCGTTACCACCGAGTACTTAGTCAATGCCGACGAACTGCAAATCAAAATAGCTCAAGGTGCTAAGCCCGGAGAAGGCGGGCAGTTGCCGGGCTTCAAGGTGGATAAGATTATTGCGGCAACCCGTCACTCTATTCCAGGTATCACGCTCATCTCTCCCCCACCCCATCATGACATTTATTCCATCGAAGACTTGGCCCAGCTTATCTTCGACTTGAAGAATGTGAACCCCTATGCGCGTATCAGCGTGAAGTTGGTATCCGAAAGCGGCGTGGGTACGATTGCCGCCGGTGTAGCCAAAGCGAAAGCAGACGCTATCGTAATAAGCGGCTCCGAAGGTGGCACGGGAGCCAGCCCCATGAGTTCCATCAAACATGCCGGTTTATCGGGCGAATTAGGCTTGGCCGAAACGCAGCAGACGCTGGTGATGAACAACCTTCGCGGCTTTATCAAACTACAAACCGACGGACAACTCAAGACGGGTAAAGATATTATCACCTCTACCCTTCTGGGAGCCGAAGAATACGGCTTTGCTACCAGCGCGCTGATTGTGCTGGGATGCGTGATGATGCGTAAATGCCATTTGAACACCTGCCCCGTGGGTGTGGCCACTCAGAATGCCGAACTGAGGAAACGGTTTACCGGCAAGCACGAATATTTGCTCAACTATTTCCGCTTCCTGGCCGAAGAGGTGCGCGAACATTTGGCCGAAATGGGATTCAGAAGCATCGATGAGATTGTAGGTCGAACCGATTTATTGACGGTACGCAAAATTGCCGCCAATTCAAAAGAGCAGAAGTTAGACTTCTCGAAGCTCCTTTATTTCATCGGTGGAGACCATGATTTGGCTTGGACCAAGGAGCAAGAGCATAAGATTGCCAACGTACTCGACAGGGACTTGATACAAAAAGCCAGCCTGGCGCTGGAAAAGCAACTTCCTGTAGAAATAAGCGTAGATGTAACCAATACAGACCGTACCGTCGGAGCCATGCTCTCGGGTGAGGTAGCTCGCCGGTATGGCAACAAGGGGCTGCCCGACAATACCATCGTGATACGCGCCAAAGGCTCGGCCGGACAAAGTTTCGGCGCTTTCCTTGCGGCAGGTATCTCCTTGTATCTGGAAGGTGAAGCGAATGACTATCTGGGCAAAGGACTGTCCGGAGGACGCCTCGTAGTGAAGCCACCCGTAGGAAGTGCGTTTGTTCCCGAAAATAATATCATTGTAGGAAATACACTGCTTTACGGCGCTACCTCAGGCGAAGTCTTTATAAACGGACGTGCCGGTGAGCGTTTCTGCGTACGTAATAGCGGGGCGACTGCTGTGGTTGAAGGTGTGGGCGACCATTGCTGCGAATATATGACGGGCGGACTAACCGTGGTGCTTGGCTCTACGGGCAAGAACTTTGCCGCCGGTATGAGCGGCGGGCTTGCTTATGTGCTAAATGTGAATGACTCGTTCGACTATTTCTGCAATATGGAGATGGTAGAGCTATCGTTGGTGGAAGATTATGCCGACCGGATGGAACTTCACAGGCTTATCTCGGCTCATGCCCGCTATACGCAAAGCCCGCTGGCCGAACGGATACTGAAGGAATGGGACAAGTATATCGAGCACTTTATCAAGGTAACTCCTTTCGAATACAAGAAGATACTTCAGGAGCAAAAGATGGAAGCAATTAATCAGAAAATTGCACAGATTGAACATGACTATTAAGTAAAACACGATGGGAAACCCAAAAGCATTCTTAACAATAAATAGAAAAGAAGCCGGATACAGACCTGTTTGGGAACGTATCGAGGACTTCGGCGAGGTAGAGCAAACGCTTAATAATGAAGACCGGATATTGCAGGCCTCGCGCTGTATGGACTGCGGCATACCATTTTGCCACTGGTCGTGTCCGGTAGGTAACCGTATGCCAGAATGGCAAGACGCCCTCTACAAAGGGAAATGGCAGGAGGCTTACGAAATGTTGGCTGCCACCAACAACTTCCCCGAATTTACCGGACGGGTATGCCCCGCCCTTTGTGAGAAAAGTTGTGTACTCAACCTTCAAGGCGCCCCGGTAACCATTCGCGAGAACGAAGTGGCCATTGCCGAACATGCCTTTAACGAAGGCTACGTTAAACCCAACCCGCCCAAAAAGCGCACAGGTAAGAAGGTGGCCGTCATAGGCTCCGGCCCCGCCGGGCTGGCTGCGGCAGACATGCTGAACCGCAAAGGTCATAAGGTAACGGTTTACGAGAAAGACGAAGTACTCGGCGGTCTTCTGCGTCTGGGTATCCCTGACTTCAAACTGAACAAGAAGATTATCTCACGCCGCTTGGCTTTGCTCGAAGCGGAAGGAATCACCTTCAATGTGAATGTAGAAGTTGGGAAAACGATATCTACGAAGGAACTGCTCAACAAATACGACGCCGTTTGTATCTCGATTGGAGCCGGTAAGCCGCGCGACCTTGTTGTAGAAGGTCGTGACCTGAAAGGTGTACATTTCGCCCTCGAACTGCTGCAACAACAAAACCGCGTGGTTCGCGGATTAGATATTCCAAAAGAAGAAAGGATTTCGGCCGAAGGAAAACACGTATTGGTAATCGGTGGAGGTGATACAGGCTCCGACTGTGTAGGTACGTCTGCCCGCCAAAAAGCTGCCTCCATCACCCAGATAGAGATACTCTCCATGCCGCCAGCAGACTTTAACCCCGATACGCCCTGGCCACTCTGGCCCAATATCTTGAAGACATCAAGCTCTCATAAGGAAGGCGCTACCCGCCGCTGGTCGCTCGCTACCAAACGCTTCGTAGGCGAAAACGGCATATTGACCGGCGTAGAGGTAGCAGATACAAAGACCGGCGAAACGGAAATCATTCAGGCCGACTTGGTATTCCTGTCGATGGGTTTTGTACACCCCGTACACGAGGGTTTGCTTGATGCCTTGGCCGTTACCTACGATGCACGCGGAAACGTAGCCGTCACCGCCCCCTCAAAAACCTCCGTCGAGAAGGTCTTCGTAGCCGGCGACGCCCAATCCGGCGCCAGCCTCGTAGTACGAGCCATCGACTCCGGCCGAAAAGCCGCCACCGCCATCCACAAATACCTCTCCTAACCAACACATGTAGAGACGCGGCACGCCGTCGCGTCTCCATCAACAAAGCCCCTTCTTCACGATTTTGACGTTTCATGCGCATGTGCTGGAAACTCCCGCCCATTGGGTCATCTCCAATGGAGTATGAAAGAGTTTCTGCCAATGGGTTTCATCATCAAGCCGGATTTTGATTTGTTTCTAATTGTCTATATCATATTATTATTATTTTAGTATCGCAGAATATATTTGTGTAATTATTTATTATTAATCACAGATGTAATTTAATATGTGTTTATAATTACATCGTTAGTATATTCAATTAAAATGGTTTTATTTTCAAATAAACAACAATAACTAAACAATTAATTAGTACTTATTGAAAGAAGTTGTATATCGCAGATATATGACGTATAAAGATGTATGTAATAGAAATATATACATATATATAACAAATGAAAAACAATTTAGATTAAATGAATGATGAGGAAATATAAGGGGATAAAAAATGGGAATAGATTTATTCTATTCCCATTCTTAATTTATCTTATTCCCATTCTATGGTGGAAGGGGGTTTGGAGCTGATGTCGTAGACGACTCGGTTAACGCCTTTTACTTTGTTTATGATCTCATTGGAGACTTTAGCTAAGAAATCGTAGGGAAGTTGAGCCCAATCGGCTGTCATGGCATCGGTGGAGGTTACAGCGCGGAGGGCTATCGTGTTCTCGTAGGTGCGCTCATCGCCCATTACACCAACGGATTGCACGGGGAGGAGGATGGCACCTGCCTGCCAGATGGAATCATAGAGACCCCATTCACGCATAAGTGACATATATATATGGTCGGCTTCTTGAAGTACGCGAACCTTTTCGGGTGTGATATCTCCCAGAATACGAATGCCTAAGCCCGGACCGGGGAAAGGATGACGCTTGATAAGGTTGGACATCATGCCCAACTCGCGGCCTACCCGGCGCACTTCGTCTTTGAAGAGAAGGCGGAGGGGTTCTACCAACTTCAGATTCATCTTCTCCGGCAAACCACCTACATTGTGATGGCTCTTGATAACCGTACCGGTGATGGAAAGCGATTCTATCACATCAGGATAGATAGTTCCCTGTCCCAGCCACTTGATATCCTTTAATTTATGTGCTTCCTCATCAAACACATCAATAAAGCCTTTACCTATGATTTTACGTTTCTGCTCAGGATCTTTTACACCGGCCAATTCACCGTAGAACTTCGCTTTGGCATTGATTCCCTTCACGTTTAAACCCAGATGTTCGTAGTCACGAAGTACATCTTCAAACTCGTTTTTCCGTAACAATCCGTGGTCTACAAATATGCAAGTCAGGTTCTTACCGATTGCTTTGTTCAGCAGAACGGCTGTTACGGAAGAATCCACACCGCCCGAAAGAGCGAGAATTACCTTATCGTCCTTCAGTTTCTCTTTCAACTCGGCCACAGTCGATTCGATAAAGGACGCCGGCGTCCAGTTTTTTTGAAAGCCGCAAATATCGAGGAAACTATCCAGCAACTGCATTCCGTCGGTGGTATGGAATACCTCAGGATGGAACTGTACGCCAAAGGTTTGCTCGCCATCAATACGATAAGCGGCCGCTTTCACGTCGTCTGTACTGGCTATGATGCGAAAGGACTTGGGCAAGACAGTGATAGTATCGCCATGCGACATCCACACCTGGCTTCCGGACAGTATGCCTTTCAGCAAGGGTTCGTCTGTATCTATATAAGAAAGATGCGCTCTGCCGTACTCGCGCGAATCAGCCGGTTCAACCGAGCCGCCCGATGAATAGGCCAGATATTGTGCCCCGTAACAAATACCCAGCACCGGATATTTTCCGCGAATAGCCGACAAGTCGGCTTTAAACGCCGCAGCGTCGTAAACCGAATAAGGACTTCCCGAAAGAATAACGCCCTTAACGTCTGTGGCGTCGTGAGGAAATTTATTGTACGGAAGAATTTCGCAATAGGTATTCAACTCTCTGATTCTACGGCCAATTAGCTGAGTCGTTTGTGAACCGAAGTCAAGAATTATTAGTTTTTCGTGCATAGTGGGGTGTTTATATTACAATTAGATGACGCAAAGTTAGTAATAATATCCCGAAGGGAATATGTTAACAGGACTTTAAAATGTAGAACGATAGTAAAATGTAAGCGAATCCTCATTTGCAGGATTGGATTTTAACAGTATCTTTGTAACCTCATTAGGCAAAAGATATGAATACTGAGGAAAAAGAAAATAAGGAAATAAATAGACATTCGCTACTTATCGTGGCAATTATTGTATTGGTTTTAGTCATAGCAGGCGGGGGATATTATATATATCACCAACAAGAACAAATGACTAATTTGGCGGAAACATTCGACCTGGAAAAGGAAACGCTTGCAGATGAGTACAATGAATTGTCCCTCCAATATGAAGGATACAAATTCCAGGTAGGCAACGACTCCCTATTAGCTTTACTCAACACAGAACAGGCCAAAGTTCAGAACCTGATGGAAGAACTGCGAACCGTAAAAGTAACCAATGCTAAACGTATCAATGAATTAAAGAAAGAATTAGAGACATTGCGTAAAATTATGCGTAACTATGTGATTCAAATAGACTCCCTAAACCAAGCCAATGAGCAACTCACCAAAGAAAAGAACCAAGCTGTTCAAAGATATCGCCAAGCCTCTACTGAAGCAGCCAACTTATCGAAGGAGTTAGAGAAACAAACCGAACGGGTTTCGATGGCAAGTAAGCTTGATGCGAGCGGCATATCCGTAACTCCCGTAAATTCAAGAGGTAAAGAGGTTAAGAAAATCAAACAGATGGAACAGTTTGTCGTTTCATTCCGCATCGTAAAGAACATCACCGCTCCGGTAGGCGAAAAGACCCTGTATGTTCGCCTGAAAAAGCCCGATGATGATATCTTAGTGAAGAATCGTGGCAATTTGTTTACTTTTGAAGGCAAAGAAATAAACTACTCAATGAAACGATTAGTAGAATACGACGGTGAGGAATTACCGGTTACAATGTATTGGGATATCGAAGAGTTCTTATCTCCGGGAACTTATCGAGTGGATATTTTTGCAGATGGCAATCTGATAGGGCAAAAGAAATTTGAACTGTCAGACAAGTAATATCCTATTTTAAGCCCATTAGGGGAAGAAAGATACAAAACATTATGTATCTTTGACGGAGTTTTTTCATTTATATAACCTTTTATACAAAAAGCTGATGAAGAGATTGATTATGCTACTATCATTACTGTTTGCAGGTTGTATGTATGCACAACAACCTCTGACTTTGGAAGCTTGTAGAGACTTAGCCATACATAATAATAAAGAACTTCGAATAGCTGCTGAGAAGACAAAAATAGCTGAATACGAGAAGAAAGCTGCATTCACTAAATATTTTCCCGAAGTGTCGGCCACAGGCATATATATGTGGAACGAGAAAGACCTTCAATTGGTAGATCCTACTTCCTTAGGCGCTATTGGCCAGTTAGTCCCCAATCTGGGCGAGTTGTTCTATCTGGATATTCAAAATATATGGGTGGGCGGAGTAACTCTCATGCAGCCGGTATTCATGGGTGGCAAGATTGTAAACTATAATCAAATAACCAGCTATGCCAGGGAACTGGCTGAATCGATGCATGATACCAAACTTCAAGAGATAATATACCAAACAGACCAGTCCTACTGGCAGGTAATCTCACTCGTAAACAAACAAAAACTGGCGGATGCCTACGTGCAGCTCTTGCAGAAAATGGATAGAGATGTTGACGAAATGATTTCAGAAGGCGTAGCTACCCGTGCCGATGGACTATCGGTAAAAGTGAAATTAAACGAAGCCGAGATGGTTAAAAACAAGGTAGAGAACGGCTTAGCTCTCTCGCGCATGTTGTTGTCCCAGCTTTGTGGCCTATCCTTGAATGCACCTCTTTCTCTTGCCGATGAACACATTGAAATAGAATCGGTTACCGTAAACAATTTACCTGCCAACGTAAACGAAGCTTTCCTTAACCGACCGGAATTGAGAAGCTTAGATCTGGCCACGAAGATATACAAGAAAAAGGAAAACATTGAGTTGGCCAATCTGCTGCCCACTGTAGCCCTTTCGGCCAGCTACCTTACCACCAACCCCAGCGCAAACAACGGCTTTAAGAACGAGTTTAACGGAATGTTCCATGTAGGTCTTTTAGCCAGCGTACCCCTGTCAGGCTGGTGGGAAGGTACCCATAAGCGCAACTCTGCCCGCGCCGAAACCATCATCAGGAAACTGGAGTTTGAAGATACACGTGAGAAGATAGAACTGCAAGTCAATCAATCTTTGTACCAGGTTAACGAGGCCCATAAAAGACTTGCCACCTCTACGCGCAATATGGAGAGCGCCGAAGAAAATCTGCGCCATGCCAACATAGGCTTTGAATCTAATGGAAGCCCAAACCGCTTGGTTATCCGCCCATTCAGAGCTGATAGATGCACAGATAGAAGTTAAATTAACCAAGGTTTACCTGACGAAGGCATTAGGTAAACTTACCCTCGGTGAACCGAAATAACAATAAAAAAATATACTCAAATGAATGATAATGAGAAGTATTCGACCAACAACATTCTTCTGGCACTTATCGCAGTTGTAGTTGTAATAGGGCTGATAGCCCTGACAGGCTTTTTCCTGCTGTCTCCTCCTGACGACTTTATCATGGGACAAGCGGAAGCTACTCAGGTACGTATCTCAGGTAAAGTCTCAGGCCGCATCGCCGCCTATTATCATGGCGAAGGCGACCATGTAAAGAAGGGAGACACCCTGGTATTTCTGGATACGCCAGAGGTACATGCCAAACTAACCCAGGCTGAATCAGCCCGTTCTGCCGCAGAAGCCCAAAGCGCTAAAGCCATTGCAGGCGCCCGTTCGCAAGAAATAACCGGAGCCTACGAGCTATGGCAGAAGGCAACGGCAGGATTAGAAATAGCTCAAAAATCATTCCAACGTGTGCAGAATCTATATGATAAAGGTGTGATGTCAGCACAGAAACGGGATGAAGCAGAGGCTAATTACAAGGCAATGGTCGCTACCGAGAAGGCTGCCAAATCGCAATACGAGATGGCCCAAGCCGGAACGCGCACGGAAGACAAGCGAGTAGCCGCTGCTTTGGTAAACCAAGCTTCAGGAGCAGTGGCTGAGGTAGAGTCGTACATCGGAGAAAGTATCTTGCTCTCACCCATTGACGGCGAGGTATCTGAACGCTTCCCACAAGTGGGAGAGTTGGTAGGAAGCGGCGCCCCCATTATGAACCTGACGGATATGAATGATATGTGGATTAGCTTCAACGTGCGCGAAGATTTATTAAAGAACATAAAGATAGGCGCAGAGATTAATGCTTTTATTCCTGCTTTGGATAATCTGCCGGTTGTTGTAAAGGTATATTATATGAAGGATATGGGTACGTATGCCGCCTGGAGAGCTACCAAAACCACCGGCCAGTTCGACGCGAAAACCTTTGAGGTGCGCGCACGTACAGCAGAGAAGATACCAGACCTGCGTCCGGGCATGTCTGTCATCATCAAGAAAAAAGGAAATGAAATTCTATGACATCTGAAAACCCTACATATACGTTATGGGATATCGTCAAACGAGAGATTTACCGGTATTACACGCATCCGATTTATATATTCGGCATGATTGGCGCTCCCTTGTTTTGCGCGTTTTTCTTCCTGACGTTGATGAAGGATGGGTTGCCGACTGATTTACCGGCGGCTGTTGTAGATATGGACAACTCTAAACTTTCGCGTGAATTGATCAAGCAGTTGGATGCCTTTCCTCAAACGCAGATTATTACGCGAACGACTTCGTTTACCGAGGCTCGGATTGAGATGCAAAAGGGTCATATATACGGGATTTACTTTATCCCTAACAACTTTTCTGCGGATGCAACCGTTGGAAAACAGCCTGCTTTATCGTTTTATACCAATGCCTCCTATTTTATACCTGCCTCTTTGCAGTTTCGCGATATGAAAACCATATCCACACTGGCCAATGCGTCGGTAGGCTTGCAGCAAGGTCTGGCCAAGGGATATACGGAGGACCAGATTATGGCTCAACTTCAGCCTATTAAAATTGACACACACGCACTGGGAAATCCTTGGATGAACTATTCCGTTTATTTAAGTAATTCCATACTGCCCGGATTGTTGCAACTGATGATTTTCCTGATAACGGTACATAGCATAGCCATGGAAATCAAATTCGGCACGGCACGTAAATGGTTGAAAATGGGCGGTAATTCCCTCACAAAAAGTTTAATAGGCAAACTGCTGCCGCAAACCATCATTTTCACCGTGGTTGGTTTTACTTTTTGCTCTCTGCTATATGGGTACAATTACTTTCCCCTTAACACAGGATGGATACCAATGCTGATAGCTATGTTTCAGTTGGTAATAGCTTCGCAATGTGTTGGAATATTTATGATTGGGGTTGCTCCTATCCCACGTATGGGATTGAGTGTAGCCAGTCTGTTCGGGATACTTACGTTTTCAGTAGTGGGTTTTTCTTTTCCGCTTTCTGAGATTCATCCTTCCATTCAAGCATTGGCCAATCTGTTTCCGCTCAGGCATTATTTCCTGATTTATATAGATCAGGCATTGAATGGACGTGATTGGTTTTATTCATGGCCCCAGTATGTTAGCCTGTCTGCCTTCCTGTTAATGCCCTTACTGATTGGGGCAAATCTGAAAAAGGCGCTTTTGTATATCAAATATATACCCTAAGGTCGGGAGGATGCAATGGAAAGAGAAAATCGTTTATTACAGACTATAATAGAAGGATTTAAAGACATCTTCTACATTTGGAAAGAAGAATTGCGGAATGTATTCCGCGATCAGGGAGTGGTTATTTTTTTCTTTTTGGTGCCCATTGCCTATCCAATCGTGTATGCATTTATCTATAATCACGAGGTGGTACGCGATGCCAAGTTGGCTGTCGTAGACCAGTCGGACACCTATCTCAGCCGTGAATTCACCCGCCGCATAAACGCAACAGCTGACGTACAGGTGACAGGGGTTTACAGCGATATGGAAGAAGCTAAGCGGGCCTTAGACAGAAAGGAAGCCTACGGCATACTGTACTTCCCTCCTGAGTTCAGCAAGGATCTTCATACCGGCAAACAGACGACCGTTTCCCTCTATAGCGATATGATCAGCATGCTGTATTACAAAGCCTTTCTGGTATCGTCAACAAATATATCCCTTGAAATGGGTAAAGAGTTAAGGCAGCGAAACGACCCGGCTTCTACGGCTGAATTACAGAATATCCTTGTCAATCCTGTTCCTTATGAGGAAGTTGCGATGTACAATCCCCAAAGCGGTTTTGCCACCTTCCTGATACCGGCTATTCTGATTCTGGTGATTCAGCAGACGTTGGTGCTGGGTATCTGTATGCTGGGCGGAACGGCTCGCGAGCGAAGCCCAATCCATAACATCTTTCCCCCCTCACTCCATTATCAAGGTACCTTGCGTATCGTACTGGGTAAATCGTTGGTCTATTTGATGCTTTATTCGATAGCCGGTCTTTGGGTACTGGGCATCATACCGAGACTATTCGAGTTTCCTCAGATAGGCAATCCGGTAACGATTCTATGGTTTACCATTCCATTCTTGCTTGCCTGTATTTTTATGGCTATGACGTTGTCGGGATTTATGACTTCACGCGAATCACCTATGTTGGTATTCGTCTTTGCATCGGTTATCCTGCTGTTTCTTTCAGGTATTTCATGGCCTAAAGAAGCCATGCCAACCTTCTGGAAGACAATAAGCCATCTGGTTCCCTCCACGCCCGGCATACGGGGGTTTGTGCGAATCAATATGGCAGGAGCTACCTTAAACGAGGTGGCTTACGAATACCAGATGTTGTGGGTTCAAACCGGCGTTTATTTTGTTACCACCTTCTTCGTATACCGCAACCAGATTATCCGCGCACAGCGTTATTCGGCTGATTAGTTATCTAATCCGTAAGCCTTTAGTTTATTGTACAGCGTTTTGCGGTCAATACCCAATAAGTGGGCGGCCAGGGTTTTGTTATTATCGGCCTCACGAAGGGTTTTAATTATCAAATCCTTTTCATGCGATTCATCCCGTAAAAGGGTTTTGGCAGAAGTAGAGGAAACAGGAACTTGGGTCATCTCTTCAGGCAAATCTTTGATCGTGATCTGGTCTCCGGTGGCCAGTAGTGTAGCGTATTTAATAACGTTCTTCATCTGCCTTAAATTGCCCGGCCAGGGGTGCGATAGAAAGAGTTGCTTGGTTTCCTTGTCGAAGTCCTGCACATTCTTTTGCAGCTCCTTATTTGCAATTCCCAGAAAGTGTTCGGCAAACAAAAGGATATCCTCCTGTCTCTCTCTTAAATCGGGGATGCGGATGGTAAACTCATTGATACGGTGATATAGGTCTTCCCTGAAACTACCCTCGTGAATGGCTTCGCGCAGATTTTCGTTCGTAGCCGACAATAGGCGTACATTTATCTTGATTTCCTGATTACTTCCAATCGGCTTGATGGTACGCTCCTGCAGGGCACGCAACAACTGCACCTGTATCTCGTAAGTTAAGTTCCCAATTTCGTCTAAGAAGATAGTACCCCCTTGCGCAACCTCGAAAGCGCCTGTTTTATTCTCAATAGCACCTGTGAACGATCCCTTTATATGTCCAAAGAACTCTGAAGCCGCTATATCTTTGGGGATGGCGCCACAGTCTACAGCCACAAAGGGAGCCTTTTCTCGCTCACTTTGCTCATGTATATGCCGAGCTACAAACTCCTTCCCTGTTCCGCTCGAACCTGTAATCAACACCGACATATCAGTTGGCGCCACCAAGCGTATATGCTCATACATCTGCTTTATGATAGGAGAATCGCCTTCGATGGATGTTTTCGAGGCAACAGGTGGTGGTGGAGCTTTGTGAATCAGCTCATTCATCTTTATCCACAGTTCTTCCTGATTGACGGGTTTGGGTATGTAATCGGAGGCTCCCAGTTTGATAGCCTGTACCGCTGTTTGAATTTCGGCATAACTCGTCATCACAATAACGGGGAGGACATGTTCACGGTTCTGCTCTCTCAGCCACTTCAACAAATCAATTCCATTGCCATCCGGAAGATAAAGGTCGGATAAGATCAGATCAAACGTTCCAACCTCTATCTTTTGTTTGGCATCTGCCACTGAGGCAGCTGTGATAGCATGTACACCTTTCTTCTTTAGCCAGGTAGAGAGCATCAAGGAGAAAGTAGTATCATCTTCAATAATCAGAACATCTATCATTGGATATTATAGAATGCCTAACGAAATCTTTATTTGTTCTATTTTTTCCAAAGCCGCCTTTTCTGCTTCAGGTATTTCATCTACATTTTCTACCTCGGCATGTACTTCGCAATAGAACTTAATTTTCGGTTCCGTTCCTGAGGGGCGAACCGATATTTTCGTCTTGTCCTCTGTTACATACTGCAGTACATTCGATGTGGTGGGCATATCAAGCGTCAGGGTTTCCTTATCCTGGCAGCTATAACCTTTCAGATTGCCGTAGTCGTAAATAAAAGCTACTCTCGAACCGGCAATTTCCGTCAAGGGATTATTGCGATATGCCTTCATCATGGCTTCAATTTCTTCGGCTCCACTCTTGCCTTTCTTAACAACGGATATTCCAGCTTCTTTTGAGAATCCGTAAGTTACATAAATTTTCTGTAGTAATTGATAGATGGTAAGACCCTGATCTTTTGCCCAAACCAATATCTCAGCCAAAATAGCACAGGCAGAAACAGCATCCTTATCGCGTACAAAATCCTCGCATAGGAAGCCGTAGCTTTCTTCGCCACCGCCAATATAGGTCTTCTTGCCTTCGTTGCGACGCATAACGTCTGCAATCCATTTGAAACCGGTGTAGCAATCATAAAGCTCAACGTGGTTTCGTTCGGCAATCGTGCGTATCAACTCGGTGGTAACAATGGTCTTAACAACATATTCTTTCCCTTGCAACTTTCCTAAAGCTTTCCAGCGGGTGATGAGGTAATAAACGAAAAGCAAACATGTTTGATTACCGTTTAAGAGCACCCATTCTCCGTCATTATTTTTTACGGCCGCCCCTACCCTATCAGCATCAGGGTCAGAAGCCATCACTAATTCGGCGTCTGTTTCTTTGGCTTTTTCTACAGCCATAGCCAAGGCAGCCGGTTCTTCGGGATTGGGAGAAACGACGGTTGGGAAGTCTCCGCTAACAACATCTTGTTCCGGCACATGGATGATGTTTGTAAAGCCGAACGCCTTGAGTGTAGCCGGTACTAAGTGAACGCCTGTTCCGTGGATGGGGGTATAAACAATCTTCACATCATGATAACGGGCAATGATATCTTTCGATAGCGAAATCGTTGTGAGCGCATCAATATATTGTTTGTCAATCTCTTTACCGATTATTTCTATCAGGCTCTTGTTTCCTTTGAACTGGATATCAGAGGCCGAGCGTATTTTGTTTACTTCTACAATCGTATTTTTATCGTGGGGAGCAATCATTTGTGCGCCATCATCCCAATAAGCTTTGTATCCGTTGTATTCTTTAGGATTATGAGATGCAGTAAGAATAATACCCCCCTGACAACCTAACTTGCGGATGGTAAAAGACATCTCCGGTGTAGGACGCAGGTCGTCGTACAAGTATACCTTGATACCGTTGGCCGAAAATATATCGGCTGATATTTCAGCGAACTTACGACTATTGTTTCGGCAATCGTGGCCAATCACCACCTTTATTTGTGGCAAGTGGGTAAATTCTTTTTTCAGATAGTTTGAGAATCCTTGAGTAGCTGCACCCACAGTGTAGATATTCATGCGATTGGTTCCCACTCCCATAATACCGCGAAGACCGCCTGTGCCAAACTCCAACTCTTTATAAAACGCTTCAATTAAATCGGTCGGATCGTCTTTATCCAACAAGGCTTGAACTTCTTTCCGGGTTTCTTCATCATAGCCCTTGGCCAACCATCCTTGTGCGCGGTTTCTTACACTTTTCAACAATTCTTCATTCTCCATAATTCTACTATGTGTTTCGTTTATTAAGAAGCAAAGATATTACTTTTTTTTATAACAATCGTTGCTTCAGGCCCTTAATCTTTGTTATAATGTTACTCCGGTTTTGAAGATGGTTATTTCGCGGAAATTTTTCTTTTCGTTGTTTACCCGTTCGCCACTTGCTATGCGGATGATGTAATTAATCAGCCTTTCGTTGGCTTGCTCTGCGGTTTCATTTTCTACAATTGTTCCGGCATTAAAATCAATCCAGCCGGGCTTCAGGTTATAGAGGAGTGAGTTTGTCGATACTTTAAGGGTGGGTATGTATGTGCCGAAAGGGGTTCCTCGACCTGTGGTAAAAAGAATTAGCTGGCATCCGGCGGATGCTAAGGCAGTAGCGGCTACCAAATCATTTCCGGGGGCGCTCAATAGGCTCAGCCCTTTTATTTTTATGCGATCGCCATACAATAATACATCACGAACGGGTGATGTGCCACTCTTTTGAGTACATCCCAGGGATTTTTCTTCGAGGGTGGATATGCCACCTGCTTTATTGCCCGGTGAGGGGTTTTCATAGACAGGCTGACCGCTTCGCATGAAATATTCCTTGAAGTCATTAATCAGATGTACGGTTTTGTTAAACATCTCCCGACTTGCACAGCGGTTCATCAAAATCGTTTCAGCGCCAAACATTTCGGGGACTTCCGTCAATACTGTACTTCCTCCCTGTGCAATCAGGAAGTCGGAAAACAAGCCCAGCAACGGGTTTGCCGTAATACCGGAGAAGCCATCCGAACCACCGCACTTCAAGCCGACTTTTAACTCAGAGAGTGGAATATCTTCGCGCACATCGTTTGAAACGACTTCGTAAATCTCGCGTAATAGCTGCATCCCTGTCGCTTCTTCATCGCTCACTTTTTGCGATTCCATAAATTTGATGCGCGAATCATGTATATCGCCAAGCATATTCCGAAAAGCGCTGACCTGGTTGTTCTCGCAACCCAATCCCACAACTAAAACACCACCTGCATTGGGATGCTGAACCATATCACGTAGTATCTTACGTGTATTCTCGTGATCTTCACCTAACTGCGAACATCCATAATTATGGGGATAAGCCACAACAGCATCTATCCCCTTGAGTTGGGTTTCCTGCTCTAACTGCTTCGCCAGCTTATTAATAATTCCATTCACGCATCCTACAGTAGGAATCAACCAGATTTCATTGCGTATACCCACCTCGCCATTTGCTCTACGATAGCCTTTAAACGTAAGTTTCCTATTCGGGATAGCGGATGAAACAATTTGGGGGCTATATTCATAGTCTTGAAGTCCCGACAAATTGGTGCGGATTGTTTTTTCGTTTACCCATTCTCCCTGCGAAATAACCCGCAAGGCGTGTCCGATGGGGTAACCATATTTAATCACATCAGCTTTTTCAGGAATAACAGACAAGGCAAACTTATGACCGGCAGGAACGTCGGACAAGAGAGTTATCTCCTCCGCACCAACAGCCAGCTTCTCGTCTTTAGACAGAGAAGTGAGGGCTACCGCCACGTTATCTGCCGGGTTAATTCTTAGAAACTTCATCGCTTATGGTATTTAACATTCCTTTGTCCTGAATAGCGCGTAAATATCCGGTCAACATATCTGTTAAGCCGCCTATCTCATTTAAGTCTTCGCCCCAGATATAATTGGAGGCTAATACTCCTGATGCCATTTTGGCAACATCATTCAAGGCCCAGAGCGACGTCAATTCGCCTGTTATGACTTTATCGTCAACAGGTACAATCTCGTCGGTTCCACGCTTACCCCCTTTGTAATAGGTTATGATGGCGGCTAATCCGAGAACCAAGCCTGTAGGGAGTTTACCGGTTCGTTCAAGGTAAATCTTCAAGCCTGGTAAATCACGTGTCTTAAACTTTGGAAAGGAGTTTAACATGATGCTTGTTACGAAATGCTTGACAAACGGATTACGAAAACGATCGAGAACATCGGCAGCATATTGCTTCAATTGATCTTCAGGCAAATCAAGCGATGGCAGCAATTCGCCGTACATCACCTGATGAACATATTTCCCTATTACCTCGTCTTCCACACATTCGCGCACGGTATCCTTTCCGGATAAATAACCCACAGGGGCTAAAACCGTATGCGGACCGTTCAACAACGTTACTTTCCGCTCGTGATACGGCTTTTCGCTGGGTACGAATAACACGTTCAAACCTGCCTCGGCAGCCGGAAACTCAGCAGCTACCGATTGCGGGGCTTCGATTACCCACAAATGGAAAATCTCGGCTTTAACGACTAAGCGATCGTTGATTTGTATTTTCATCAGTATCTCATCTATCGTATCCTTGGGATATCCAGGCACGATGCGGTCTACCAAGGTACAATAAACGCCACATGAGGTATCAAACCACTGCCTGAAATCATCGCCCAATTGCCATAAATCAATGTATTGGTGAATGTAGCGCTTCAATTCTGTTCCATTGTGGAATATCAGTTCACAGGGGAAGATAAGCCATCCTTTTGAGGCGTCTCCATTAAATGTACTAAAGCGATGATACAGCAGTTGGGTAAGTTTACCCGGATACGAGCTTGCAGGCTCGTCGTTGAGCTTGCAGGTATCATCGAATGTGATGCCGGCCTCGGTAGTATTAGAGACGACAAAACGCATCTCCGGATTTTCAGCCAACTGCATAAAGGCATTAAACTGCATATACGGGTTGATTCCCCTTGTAACGACATCCACTAAATCCAAACTGTCCACAGCCTTGCCCTGATCGATACCCTGCAGATTCACATGGTACAAACCTTCCTGTTCATTCAGCAGGTCAACCATACCGTTGGGAAGCGGTTGCACAACGACTACACCGGTATTAAAACCCACCTTTTTATTCATTTGGAAAACAATCCAATCTACGAAAGCGCGTAAGAAGTTACCCTCGCCAAACTGGATAATACGTTCAGGATATAAGGTGGTCTTAGGTGCCGTTTTTCTATTCATTTTTTCCATTTTTAGTCATCAATTTGATTGGGAACAAATGTAAGAAAAGGATTTAAAGAATCCATGGAATTTAAGGAATAAGGGGCTTAAATAAAAGGGCATTAATGGGCTTTTAGAGCGGCCTGGACGGTTTTGTATTGCAAGAGAAGGCGGTTGGCTTGTTCGTAGGTTATGCCCAACTCGTCCATAAGCATCCGTGTTCCGCGGTCTATCAATTTCTGATTCGTGAGTTGCATATTGACCATCCGATTACCGGCTACCCTTCCCAAGCGTATCATGAGGGCCGTCGAAATCATATTTAAAACCATCTTTTCGGCTGTACCACTTTTCATGCGGGTGCTTCCCGTCACAAATTCGGGACCTACCACCGGTTCAATGGCAATATCCGCTTCCTGCGACACCGGCGATTCGGGATTGCAGGAGATGGAGGCAGTCAGGATACCCTTTTCACGTGCCTTGCGGAGCGCACCGATTACATAAGGTGTCGTACCCGAAGCGGCAATCCCCAGCACTGTGTCATTCCTGTTGACATCTTGCTCCAGTAGATCTTCCCATCCTTTTTCCACATCATCTTCGGCCGCTTCCACGGGATTGCGCAGGGCTGTGTCTCCCCCGGCAATCAATCCCATCACCCTGTCTTTAACGCCATAAGTAGGCGGTATTTCCGAGGCATCGAGTACGCCTAAGCGGCCGCTCGTTCCGGCTCCTATGTAGAAGACACGTCCGCCACGCATCATACGAAGAATTATTTTGTTGACCAATTGTTCAATCTTCGGAAGTTCTGTCTCTACAGCCAGCGCCACCTTTTTGTCTTCCCGGTTGATTCCTTCCAATAGTTCGTGAACGCTCATCCGGTCTAAATCCTTATAGAGCGACTCTGATTCTGTAATCTTTTGAAATGCCATACTTTTGTATTTATGCATGATATGCCAGAAGCCCCAGCATTGGCGTTTGTTCTATATTCTGTATTTCAAGGGATAGCGAGTGAGCCACCTCCTTGAGTATATCCTGATAATAATAAGCAATAGAGCCGGTAAAATGAATCGGGGTATCAAGAAAGCCCGGATAAAGCATTACATTCCGGGTAAAAAAGCTTCGGAAACTGTTGTACACCAGCTCGTGCAAGCACGGTTCGTCAATATTTTCCAGCAGAAAGCGGGAAAAAGTAGCCAGGTAGCGATTGGGAAATGGCTGCTTATAGACGCGGTCCAACAACTCGGCAATACCTACTTGGAATTGATCCAAAAAACGGGATTTCAGATAATCGGGAAGTTGATTCTTTAAGCAATCTCCTACCAGCAGTTTGCCTAATACAGCTCCGCTTCCCTCATCTCCGAGGATATATCCTAATGGGGGAATATTCTCTGTTATCAATTTACCGTTGTAAAGACAGGAGTTAGCGCCGGTACCTAAAATGCAGGCAATACCGGGATCTCTACCGCATAGTGCCCGTGCTGCTCCGAGTAAATCGCTCTGCACTTCGATAGTTGCTTGTATTTGCTTGTAAATGGAGTCGTGAACGATCCGTTTTTTTTCCGGCGATGCACAACCTGCTCCGTAAAACCAAATGGATTCTATTGCATAGTCTTTTATTTCAGGAAGTAAAGACTGCTTCAAAAGTTCTTCCATTCCGCCGGGCGTTTGGAAAAAAGGATTCATACCGGCAGTGAGGACACGTTTCACCGGTTTCCCCTTTTCAGCTATGCACCACTCGGTTTTTGTAGACCCGCTATCTGCTATCAGTATCATATTAATCGGTTGAGGAATGCTTGTATTTGGGGGATGAGTGCTTGGCGGTCGTCGTTATAAATGGTATAATCGGCTTTCTGCATTTTTGTTTCGTCGGGGAGCTGGTTGTTGATGCGGCTCCGGATGGACTCTATAGAAGCGCCGTCGCGGGCGGCAACACGTGTCAATCTCAATTCTAAAGGGGCATAAACCATGACTGTTACATCTACTGTTCGATTAAAGCCCGATTCAAAAAGGATGGCCGATTCAAGGGCGCATAACTTGCTCGTTTGTCGGTTCACCCAGTCCGAGAAATGACGATTCACCTCCGGATGGATAATGCCGTTTACCTGTTTCAACATTTCCGGGTCGTTGAAGATAGCCGACGCCAGCCGTCGCTTATTGAGTTCGCCACCCGCGAACAACTCATCACCCAGCAGGGCGGTGAGTTGTTTGCGTATCATGGGGGATGTATTTGTCAGAAGCTTACTTTCCGTATCGGCGATGTAGACAGGAATGCCAACCACTTCAAGCAGGGAAGAAACAACCGATTTCCCGCTTCCGATACCACCCGTAATGCCTATTCTAACCATCTTATCTTTTTTGTTCCAGCAAAAATTCTATGGAGTCTTGCGAAAGGGTTACCTTATCTACCCACTCCGGTTTCCGGGTTAACACAACAGGGATCATGCCCGATATGTTTTGGTCAAAGGCGCCTACGGAAGTCTCAACAGCAAAGGCGCTTTCAGGCAAATCTTTGTATAGGGAAAGCGGTACATTGCAGGTTACTCTCACAGTAGACGGAAATAAGCGAATGGTATAACCCTTGGGGATATTTTTACTTACGACCTGTATCTCAAACGTTTTTTCGGTATATTCTTCGATGGGAATCGAAACCATAACCACGTCGGAGGTAAATGTTACTCCTCCTATCGGTTGGAGTTTAACTTTCCGGTTAATTGATTTATTCGCCTCTTCAATAACCGTATAGACAGATTTGACAACCTTTAAGGTATCTAAAATGACATCGGCAGCATACACCTTTACATGGGGGGGGGTTACCTTAATCTCGCCGGAAACTAAGAAGCCGGGGGCGGTACGGACGTCGCCCTCAAAATAAATCGGCAATTCTTTTTCCAACAACTTGCTGTAAGATATCTCTATTTGTTGGGGATCGAAACTCAAAAGGTTTGTGGTCGACACAAACTGTTTCATCAGGATAGTCTCTATATCTTTCGACGTTAAGCGAATGGCGCCGCCGGAAGAAGCAATTTCTTTTACATTGACATCTATTAATGCCTTTTTTTGCCCGAAGGTGTAGTTCAGCAAAGCGCTGCCTTTATCGCGTATGCGAACCGTTATCGAGGATGGAGGCTCTTGTGTAAAGGTCATATTTGGAGGCATATCCTTGTAGCTTATCGGTATATCCACCTGTATTTCATATTCCTCCTGCATACTTTGCAGCATCCAGAAAACAAAGGAGATGAGCAAAAAAGACAAGAAGATTAAAGCTTTCTTCCACGTAAAATGCGGTAATAAAGCTTTAATCTTCCCTTGTGCGGACTTGAAGGCTTGTTTAATTTTTTCAAGTCTTATCATAGCAGCCTCCGTTTACTTTTGCTGAGCGTCTTCAGGAGAAGCAAAAACAGAAGCTTTGTCGATGAGGACTTTTACGCCATCCGATATCTCAATCAGCATGTTTTTGTCGTTTATTTCTTTCACTCTGCCATACAAACCTCCCGAGGTTATTACCCTGTCGCCGAGCTTCATGGCTTCACGAGACTTTTGGATCTCTTTCTGCCTTTTCTGTTGAGGACGAATCATAAAGAAATAAAAAATGGCGATAATTGCCACGATCATAATAATTCCTGAAAAACCTGAGCCACCACCTGTAGATGCCTGAAGTAAAATACTTAATAAGTTCATACGTCTATACTTGTTTATTTATTAATTACATTTTTGTGCGAGAACGCAAAGTTAGCAATAATAATCAAGCTTTGAACAATATCTTCTCATTTTTTAATTCGTCTATCACCGAATCAAGTATGCCGTTGATAAAAATACCGCTTTTGGGCGTACTGTAGTACTTGGCCATGTCGATGTATTCATTCAGTGTTACATTGAGTGGTATAGTGGGGAATGTCATCACTTCGGCAATAGCCAGTTGCATGATAATCATGTCTATATTGGCCACACGTTCGGTTTCCCAGTTTTTGGCATGGTGGCTGACTCGTTCGCGGTATTCCGACCCTCGGAGAATGGCTTCGCGTAACAATTGAATGCCAAACATGCGGTCTTCCTGGTCTTTAAACATTGGAAGCAGGGGTTGGTCGGCGCCTTCTTCCAGCTCAAAGCGACGAATGGTTTTCAGCGCGAACGTTTCTATTATTTCTACATCGTCGTTCCAATAGATGCTCTTATCTTCCAAGTATTCCGAAATCATCTCATTTTCGCAAAACAGTTTCTTGAAGATGGTGCGCCAAAATTTTTTATCCGTCTCATACGAGTCGTCTGGGTCTTGAAGATAATTGGCATATTCTTCCGAAGCAAGCACTAAGTCAAGCACGCTTTTCACGAAATCGGCGTCGTTGCTCCATGATATCTTGTTCTCGATTACGAATCGCTTCAGTTCCTTATTATCGGCCAGTTGCTTAACAAACCGATTGTCTATAAAACGCGTATTGGGATTCATTTCCTGTTCCGTAGGCATATACTTATGCTTGCGGTTGTCCAGAAGTCTGTCTTGCAAAGCGGTGACGTCAATAATCAGGAGAAAGAAATAATGATAAAGTTCATAAGACTTTTGTAAGCTGAAATGCAATTCATTTTCCGCCACTTTCAGGTCGCTGCCTCCATTCTGATAAAAGGCGTAAAGTATTTGCAGCACTTTGATACGGATTAATATTCTGTTTATCATTGTTTAAAAGAGCTTCTTATAATTTTAAACTCGGCCACAAAGATAGTCATTTTTTGTTTGAATTGGTTGTTGACGCATCCAATTCAAACAAAAAATGACTATCTTTTACGGATATAGGTATGGAAAGTGTAGGCGTAGGCGTGGAGGTCATCAGCAGGATGGTCTTCGTGCTCTACTTCTTCCCATTCGTCGAAGTTGATTTTGGGGAAGAAGATGTCTGCGTCTTCAAATATATAATGTACGCGTGTCAGATAAAGTTTGTCGGCAATCTTCATGGCAGCTTTATAAACCATGGCTCCGCCAATGATAAACACCTCATCTTCATGCTCGCATAAATCAAATGCATCCGGCAGGGAGTTGCACACAAATACGTCGATAAAGCTTTCGGGAGGCATTGTTGTAAGGACAATATTCTTGCGATTAGGTAATGCGCCTTTGGGTAGCGACTCGAAAGTCCGGCGCCCCATTACAACCGCATGACCCGTCGTGGCGTTTTTAAAGCGTTTCATGTCGAAAGGTAGATTCCATAGTAATTGCTGTTTTTTTCCAATTCCATTGTGTTTATCAACAGCCGCGATAACAGAAATAGTACTCATGATCGTGTCAATTTTAATAAATTAGTTTGAAAATATTGTTATACCGCCACACTCCCTTTGATATGAGGGTGCGGATCGTAGCCTACCAGTTGAAAGTCTTCGTATGTAAAGTCGAATATGTTTTTCACGTCGGGGTTTATTTCCATCACAGGAAGTTTCCTCGGCTCACGGGTCAACTGAAGTTTCACTTGTTCCAAGTGGTTGCTGTAAATATGAGCATCGCCCAAGGTATGTACAAATTCACCCGGTTTCAATCCGGTTGCCTGTGCCATCATTTGCAGCAGCAGGGCATACGAAGCGATATTGAAGGGAACACCCAGAAATATATCCGCACTACGCTGATACATCTGTAAGCTGAGCCTTCCGTCGGCCACGTAAAACTGAAAGAAAGCATGGCAGGGCGGGAGGTTCATATTGTCTAAATCGCCCACATTCCACGAGCTTACAATGATTCTCCGCGAATCCGGAGAATGCTTTATTTGTTCCACGGCCCGGCTAATCTGGTCTATCGACCCGCCTTTATAGTCGGGCCAAGACCGCCATTGGTATCCGTAGATATGACCCAGTTCGCCATCTGCGTCGGCCCATTCGTTCCAAATCCTAACTCCGTTCTCCTGTAGATAGCGGGTATTCGTGTTCCCCTGCAAAAACCATAGCAGTTCATATATGATAGACTTCAAATGCAGTTTTTTTGTCGTCGATAACGGAAACCCGTCCTCCAGATTGAATCGCATCTGATGCCCGAAAATACTTATTGTCCCGGTTCCTGTCCGGTCTTCTTTGGTAACACCTTCCTTCAGAACCCGTTCAAGCAAATCCAAATATTGTTTCATTCCTTAATTTTAGTAGAATGCAAAAATACGAAAGTGATTCGTATAAAACAAGCTCCTCCCTCAATGCTTACCAATCGCATTATGCCAAACCGCTTGTTAGTGGTTCAAACTTTATTGTTTATCACTACTTTACTATTAAATAAATGAGTGTGATTATTATTACCGTAAACTCTACAATCTGAATAATTCTGTTCATCCGTAGTTCTTTTTTTAGCATCTCATTTTGCTTAGATAGGGATTCTAATTTTTTTTCAACCATTTCCTCATTCTTTGCCCTTTGCTTGTCTTGGCCAGTTAAATGTTTTTCAGTTGCTTCACTGAAACGGTTTAGGAGTTGCTTTGCTTCTTTGTGATTTGTGTCAAGAGATGTTTGAATCGTTCCTAATGATTGAACAATTCCTGTCAACGCTTGTATAATGTTTGCCAGAGTGAGATTGATTACGTTGATAGCTCCAAAAATTTCAGCAAGTATTTTCTGAAGTTTATCAAAATGCCTTTCTAAATCAATTCCCTCAAGTCTTACTATTTGTTTTTTGAGCTCATCTGTCTTTGCTTGCAGGAGTATTGATTTTTCCTCAAATCGTTTCAACTCCTTTTCTAAATCCTTTCTTGTCTGGTCAATGAAAACTTCTTGTAAATCCTCAAATAGTTTGGTAAAGTCAGTATTAACAAGCCGTGTGATTTCTTTTTCAAACTCATCTATTTTGCTTGATAATTCATTCAACTTTATTGTAAACAAAGTATTGCTGCCATCCAAATAGCTTTTGGTTGCTGCACCTAAAGTATTTGTATAATCTTCTGATAGCTTTACAATATCGTCAAATTTCTTGGTGAAAATGGCAGGAGTCTCTTCTGCGGCTTCTTTTAGTGCCTTAATTTCTTGATACAATCTATCAAGGTCTTTAAGTTTTTCACTTAAAGATTTCACATTGTCTTGCGACCGTTTTATTATTTCTTCGTAATCAGCCATACAATTCTTCTTTCAGTTGTTTATTTTTATTTATAATATTTTCAATGCCCAAGGTCTGCATTTTCAATAAAAGTTTTGCTCGTATAAGTTTAATGTCTTTGAATGAAGGATTATCTTTTTGAATGTTGCCTTGCAATTTTTCAAAGTAGCTTTCAAAAATCGGCTCAATCATTTCAAAATCATTTTTATGAAATTTTTCGTCTTTATACAAATTATCAAAACCCAATTCAAGTTCTGTGTTTGCTTCCGAAATATAGGAAGCATTGTTTACAGAATACATCGAGAATGCCTTTAACAAGTGAAGCAACCATTCGTTATCCAAATCAGTCTCACTCAATGACCGCAAGATTTTTTTACATGAACCCATCATGTGCTTGTAATTATTTTGTTCGGTTCCATCTTCTCGGTAAGCTTCTAAATATTTATCAAGAATCTCTTGTTTGTTCATGATCTGCCCTTTATAGTCGTCTAAAAGTGAAAAAGATTTGCCATTAATCTTGAACCCTATTCTTGCATACTTTGCATTGAAATAGAAATAGATTTGCTCTTTGATAAACAGATTTTGTTGAAACCAATCGGCGACATAATTGGGATCTGTTATGCTTGTATTTAAAATACTTTCAATTTCGTTTGTTGCTCTCTTTCGCTTGCTTGCAATTTCCTTGTAGGAGAATTCAGATAAGAAATAAAGACACTCAATAATATTTTCAACAAGTGTTAGCTTTATAAGTCGGCTTTTAAGTTCTTCAATATTATCTATTGCTGTATTCTCGGATAAATATCTCCTTAAATATTCCTCAATTATCTTTATGTATTCTTCAATCGTTTTGAATTTCCTGAATGTGCATCTGTAAAGATTGTTTTTGTTATAATCAATCAAATAATCTTCTAATAACCCCATACTGTGCATTCTATAGATCAACCTTCCAGTATCGTTATTAGGCTTAAAATGACGATCTCTCTGGTAATATTGTTTGAGCCATCGCTCAACAGCATTTCGAGAATCGTAAGTAAATTTGAGCTTATCTATATTTTCTTCAAGGAGCATGAGAAAATCAATAAAACTTTTTGAGTATTTTTTTGATTTTTTTATTTGATGTATGTAAATGATCCTTAAAAAGGCTTTAGCATCTCCCAAGCTGTAAGCTGATTTTAATTCATTAATAATTTCGTCACCTTTTTTAACAGAAAACCATCTAAATAGAATTGTTGTAAAACAATTATTTTCAGTACATAAACATTCAAAAGATTCATTGTTATCTATATTATTTTTAATTAGTTGAATAAATTTACTTTGTATGGATGGCTGGTCTTGTATTTGGCAAATTCTTGAATAGACTGCTTCATCGTTATTTTGAAATATTTTCTCAGCAGTAATGATAAAGTCAAATGTTCCCACTTTAGCAGTTTCAAATACTTCTTTAAATGTTCCCTCGTTTAATTCAGTAATAACTCTTTCAGATATTAGGTTATATATATCCTCTGCATTATTATTTTCTTCCTTTAAAAATGTCAGTATATTTTGAAAATCAGTGTTAGTTGGATATTGTAATGGTAATGACAAACTTATGTAGCCCAATTCGTTCTCCTCTTCATCTATAATATAGAGTCTTTTGTAGTTGCCAATATCCCAATATTTAAACTTGATATTTGTATTATTTAATTTATTATACTCTTGATTTAGTATCATTAATTTATCAGATACTTCGAACTCCCTGTCATTAAACAGAGAATAAATTTGACTGAACTCAATATCTTTCCCTTTGAAACTTCCGTTAAAGAAATAATTGTGAATCTCTCGATCCCCATAGCTCTCCGTAACAAAACTTTCAAATCGGGTTTTCAAAGAGTCTTTATCAGTATCTGGCATTGGAATAAAATAACCATTGTTACATATATTCAATGTATTTATTACAGATATAAGCTCTGTAACAGCAATTTCTTTAGTTGGGAAAGTCTTTAATAATAATTTCCTTAATAGTCTTCGATGGAATACATCTATGATTGGGTTGATATTTACATTATCTGGGCTTAACTGATAAAAACATCTTCTATCAAAACAAAATACTTTTTCCTTTGAAATTAAAATATTAGCTTCTGAAATCTTTTTGTCTCGGCCTGACCTTCCTGCTTCTTGAACCAAACTTTCAAATGAACCTGAATAAAAATAGTGATAGGTTGAACGAATATCTTTTTTATCTATTCCCATCCCAAAAGCTTTTGTGCATACAATGTGTTTCGTTTTGTCTGATGTGAAGTTTTCAAAATGCTCTTGAACCTCTTTATTTTCTTCCTCTGTTTCGCTTGAATAGAAAAAACCTTTTGAATTTGAATTAAGATTTTCGTAGACAAAATCAACCCCGCTTCTATGCCCCCATTGCCCTTTTACTGGACAAAATACAATTGCATAAAAATCGTTCTGATTCTTTTTACTTAAATTAATCAGTTCCCCTGATTGATCTTTGAACAAAATATTTTGATTGAATTGTTCTGCGTCATTAAAATTGTCCTGATGATGCTTTTGTGACTTTTCGATCAGCCCTTTGTCATTTAGTTTTTGAAGATTAGAACCGAAATTTGAAAAATCGCTGTTGAGAACATCCATTCTATGTTTGCCAGTAACATCAATAACTCTAAAAAATAATTCAGGTCTGATTGTATTTTCAATCATAATGATTGCGTTTGCAACATCATTGTGCTGAATTTGTAATTCTCTTTCAATATCTGCCAAAACATCAAACGAAGCTGTTGCTGTTAATCCTATAAGTGAAACAGCTTTCTCATTTTTAGTTTTAGAAAACCTTTGGGCATTTTTCCCAAGCATCAGATATGTTGAACGAAAATCATGTCCCCACTCAGAAACACAATGAACTTCATCAATAACGCAATAGGAAAAAGCTAATCCAAATTTGGAAACATCAATTGTCTGAATGATATTTATGAAATCTTGCATAACAAATCTTTCCGGAGAAACAAAGAGGAACATTATTTCTCCATAGCGAAAATCAATCAGTTTTTTAACTTTTTCCTCTCTTTTTAAATTTGAGTTAATGAATTCGCAACAGTCAATCCAATTTTGTTTTAAAACCCGTACTTGGTCTTCCATTAACGATTTTATCGGGTCAACGACTAAACATAAACCTGGTTGTAGAAAAGTAGGTAATTGAAAGGTCAATGATTTTCCGCCTCCTGTTGGAAGTAAACCTATGACTGGTTTGTGTTGTAACGCTCGTGAAATGATTGGAAGTTGCCCTTCTCTGAAACTTACTTTTCTAAAAATATTTTGAATGAAGAAATTTATATTGATTTCATATTTGCTTACAGGGATATAAGAACCATCATCTTTTTTCTCTACCAACGATTCATAGCGAAGCATGTCCGCACAGTAGACTCTTCTCATTTTTCCAAATGAGGTGTCAAAAAAATGAGAAGAACGAATTTTAATTGCCCTATCATTCTTAAAACTTGTTTCCGTGTAAATACCTGAACGTCTTAAAATTGAATGGTCAAGTATGATGTCAAAGTTATTCTGTTTGAAAAAAATTTCATCTCTCACTTTTGCTTGTAAATGCAGCTTGCTATCAATAACCCATTTTGAATTTTCAAATACAGTCAATGAGATTTCAGGCAACGGCAATTTGTCCTTCAAATCCAAAATTGCATTAATATTGGAAAACATCTCTTGCAAAGACTTAATTGCAATTGCACCACAAGGCAAATCTCTTTCAATAACAGCAATTTCAAGTTTCTCTTTTTCGAATAGCTCAGTATTTATCAAAAGAAATTCAAGAATAGTTTTTTGAATTCTTGCAACAGCAAAAGGAATAAAAATTAAAGAATACTCCGTAAGATGGTCTTTAACATCTTTTTCAAAATTGTTTTTAAAGTTCTGATAAATATTACTTCCGATTAACGTTTCAAAGTCTATTTGATCTTCTTTAATGGTTTCAACTGCAAATCGTATTGTTTCGAAGTTCTCCTTTTCTGCTATTGCATCTCTATAAGCATCATAATATATGTATTCCGAAAGCAAATGGTGTGGACCATCCACTTCAAATATTATGCCTGTTTTTTCATAACAATCACTTTTTTCATTCCAATGTAAATATGGCGATGTAAAACAAAAATCAACTGTTCTTCCTCCTAAAAGTTTACTAATGGTTGAAAAATCTCTTTGAGATTCCAATATCTGCTTTATAAAAGGATTTTTTTTAATAAACTCCCATTCTAAACTACTTCCTAAATTCCCTCCATATTTTTCCTTATTAATTACTAATTGAGGCTCAATAATGTGTAATAATTCAAAAATATTTTCATAACTAATCGGCGTTGTTAAACTTGGAAAATTGATTTCAAACTCATCTTCTGTTTGTTTAGTCAGACCAATTTCAACAAATAATTCTTCTAAACATATTGGTGCTCTGGTGGGTAATCCTCTTGTGATGATGTTATTTAGCGTTGCTAAAACAGGATTAAGGTCTTTAAAGTTTGGATTATAATTATATAGTTCTACATCAAAAGAACTTACATATTGGAGTAACCCCCTTATTTGACCAAGTTGCATTTGGTCAGTGGATTTATGCTCATCTAATTTTGCTTTAAAATCAGTTACAACTTTTGCAATACTATCCGCTATATAACCTGCTTTAAATTGCATTTTGTTTCAAATATTTTTTTGTTGGTAAAGTTAGCAAATATTTTAGGGGGACTTCTGAAAATTCATTTTTTTTCTCGCAAGTTCATTCGTCGATCTTTTTTGATAGGAAACTGTCAGTTCCTGATTTAGGTTGACTGTCTTCCAGTCTTATCGCGTAGAAGAGTTGACTTGGATTCATTCGTTTTTCATTTTATGATTTGGGGGTTATTTACTAATCTTTCTATTTCGCCAATAAATTCTATGGCCTGCTGGTATAATTCCTCAACTGTTTCGCGATCGAAAAATACAAAATCAGCATAATCACCTATTTGTCGGTTTTCAAACAAATCTGTGTAAAATTTATTCTGTTTTATGGACAGTTGTTTTGTTTTTGTAAAATGCAGTGCCAGCATAGTGCGTACTCCAGAGTGCGTTTGCGCCTCGATTCCGCGCCTTATTAACAGTGCCGTAACTGCGTAATAACAGGCATAATAAAGCCGATTTATCGCTGTATTCCACAATTCATTTGCTATATGAATTGGAATCTCGTTGAGCGTCTTGTGCGCATTTTCCAAACGATAATCAACGATCGCGTTTCGTGTTTCTTCATTCATCACAGCCCAATCCCCTCCCTCATAACATTTTCATAAAATGGGGTAATTGCCATTTGGTTTTCCCATATTTTTCGGGAAAAAACTTTTGGACTGATAATCACGCCTGTATCAAGTTCTACATCGTAAAGAGGAAACGTGATAGCTTGCCTGTCCTGCAATGTGATTTTGTCCTTGTCAAGCAATATCAATATGTCTATATCGCTGTCGGAACGGGCGTCACCACGCGCTTCGCTTCCGTACAAAATTGCCTTTGCCCCAGGGGCAATTTTATGCAGAATTGCCTGTATTGATTTTACAATCTCCTTTCGTTGCATTGATTTTTTGTTTATATTCGACTTGCAAAGTTACAAATTTATTTGAACTTGCCGATATTGTTTATGAAAATATGGTTTGGATGGACATTGCCGTTATTGTCAATTTGCTAAAATAGCAGAATGTCAGAATTGACAGAATGGGTCAAAAAATGGTCTTTTTTTTCTTCGATATTTGAGGCGATTTTGGGCTTTTAACACGAAAAACGCAAGGATTTGCGGGTTTGGCAAATACAAAAAGACAGCAATGATGAGTTGAAAATTGAAAATTGAAAGTAGAGAGCGGGAATAATGCTCTACTATTTGTATTTTTCTTTAAAGACTCGGTGTAAAGACTCGGATGGCATCAGTCATAATGGAATCCCAATTGTACCAAGTTTTGAGAGTGAAAGATGTTGCGATAAGTGAGAGTGTATCTGTTGCTAACATGATATCATACATGATATTGATAATAATAATATCTACTTTAGATTGAGGGATAAGGACATTCGTTTCTGTAAGTTTTTCGCAAACATACTTCCTCAAATCTCCATCTCCCAAATGCCCATCAGGGTAAAGGCTATGCAGTTTCTCTACAACATATTCTTCTATAATGCAAAACTCTTCGTTGCTAAACGCTATATAGACATGTTGCCTTACATAGTCGAGTGCCTCTTTACAAATAGGTTCGTTTTTCTTTCTTGCTATTGTTTCCATTGCTTATTTTGTTTATTTGATTACAAGGGCAAAGGTACGATGCCGAAAGATACAAAAACTATCCGTTTATGTTGACTTTCTATTGGATGGGGATCATCACTTCTGTTTCTAAGGATTCTTCGCCTACGTCTTGGGGGCCGTTCAGGTAGTGCTCGAGGATAAAATCATCGCGTAGCTCGTAGCGGAATGAGTGGAAGATGGATTTGTAGAAAGTTTCTAATTGAGTATAGCTTCCTATGTGTTTATAAACGATAT
>BNTS01000003.1 GCA_025996775.1 Bacteroidia bacterium
CTCTGCTTTATAGCCGTGTAAACTGCGGTTTCCGTTCTGTGGTCAAAATCCTGGAAATTATCAACGATTCGTTTGGAGGCATCCTTGGCCGCATCCCTGGCCGGAATACGATTGAAGACTGGGTAAAAAAATGTGGCTTGGATATTTGTAATTCCCCGAAAGAATTCAAAAAATCGGATGATTACGCAATGGTCATCGACGAAAGCATGATGATCGGTAGCGAAAAGCTGCTACTGACCCTTGGGGTTCCGGCACAACACACAGGATCTCCGATTGCCCAGGAAGATGCGGTAATATTGGATCCGGCAGTATCATCCGGTTGGAATAGCGACGGGGTCAAAGACAGGCTTCTTTGCGCAGCCGACAAAATTAGTTCTCTACCTGAATATGTCATTAGTGACAATGCTTCTATCATGGCAAGTGGGATTACCCGAGCCGGACTGCCAGCCCATCGCGATATCAGCCATTCACTGGGAATGTTCCTTGAAAGATGTTACAGGAATGGACAAAAGAAAACTTAACTATAAACCTCGTAGTAAAACGAATAAATACTCTCAATATAGCAGATAAAAATGAACGGCAAATACTGGACACCCTACTCAAAGGGGTCGAATGGTGGGGGCGCAAATCATTGCTATAAATATGTGACCCATTCCGGGTCGGAAACGGAATAACCAAAAATGGTATTTATACAATGTATGAACTTTTATTCGTAACTTTGCGACTCTAATTCTTTATTAGAATGACAAAAAGATTTGATTTTTTGGTGATTGGAGCCGGAATTGCCGGCATGAGTTTCGCACTGAAGGTAGCGAACAAAGGGACGGTCGCGCTCATTGCTAAAACGAACCTCGAAGAGGCTAATACGTATTTCGCTCAAGGCGGGATTGCGTCGGTAACGAACCGGATAACAGATAATTTCGAGAAGCATATAGAGGATACGATGATTGCAGGCGCCTGGCTGAGCAACCATGAGGCCGTGGAGAAAGTGGTACGCAATGCTCCTCAGCAAATCAGGGAACTGATAAGTTGGGGCGTGGATTTTGACAAGGATGAGAAAGGGAACTTCGATCTCCACCGTGAGGGCGGACATTCCGAATTTCGAATCCTCCACCATAAGGACTGCACCGGGGCGGAGATTCAAGACAGCCTGATCAAGGCGGTGAAGAGACATCCGAATATTACGGTCTTCGAAAATCACTTTGCTATCGAGATACTTACCCAGCATCACCTGGGTGTAACCGTTACCCGCCAAACACCCGATATTGAGTGTTATGGCGCTTATGTGATGGATATTGCCACCCGGCAAATTGACGCCTTCCTTTCCAAGATTACCCTGATGGCTACCGGCGGCATTGGCGCTGTGTACCAAACAACCACCAACCCGATGGTGGCGACGGGCGACGGGATTGCCATGGTGTATCGCGCCAAGGGTACGGTGAAGGATATGGAATTTGTACAGTTTCACCCTACGGCCCTCTACCATCCGGGCGACCGCCCTTCCTTCCTGATTACAGAGGCTATGCGCGGCTATGGAGCTGTGCTTCGCACCTTAGACGGGAAGGAATTTATGCAGAAATACGACCCACGCCTCTCACTGGCTCCCCGCGATATCGTAGCTCGCGCTATTGACAACGAGATGAAGCTAAGAGGAGATGACCATGTATTCCTGGATGTTACCCATAAAGATCCTGAACAAACACGCAAACATTTCCCCACCATCTATAAGAAGTGCCTTGAGATAGGAATCGATATTACGAAAGAATACATCCCTGTAGCCCCGGCAGCTCATTATTTATGCGGGGGAATTCAGGTAGACCTCGACGCCCGCTCGTCTATCAACCGCCTCTATGCGGCCGGCGAATGTTCATGCACAGGCTTGCACGGGGGCAATCGTTTGGCATCTAACTCGCTGATTGAAGCCGTGGTGTATGCTGATGCAGCCGCTAAACACAGCCTTCCGCTTTTGGGAAGCCTTACCTGGCAGGAGAATATCCCTAATTGGAACTACGAAGGGGTAAGGGCTACCGAAGAGATGGTATTGATTACCCAAAGCGTCAAGGAAGTAGGACAGATTATGAGTACGTATGTGGGTATTGTTCGTTCAAACCTGCGCCTGCGCCGTGCCTGGCTACGTTTAGACGTCAATTACGAGGAAACGGAAGATTTGTTTAAGCGTTCCGTTGCCTCAAAAGATATTTGCGAACTGCGCAATATGATTAATGTAGGTTATCTCATCATGCGCCAAGCCATTGAGCGTAAAGAGAGCCGTGGTCTGCACTATACATTAGATTATCCGCCGGAAACGGAGATGGAAACAAATCAGTAAATGAGAAAGCCGGTTTGCATGCCACTGGCTACTACTTCTAAAAGTAATTAGCGTACCAAGGTGCCGATGGGTTCGCCGGCGAGGACTTTCTTCAGGTTGCCCGGAGTATCCATGTCGAAGACTACAATGGGAAGATGGTTTTCCCGGCAGAGGGTTGTAGCTGTCAGATCCATTACTTTAAGGCCGCGCTTGTAGATTTCGTCGTAGGATATTTCTGTGAATTTTCGGGCTGTAGGGTCTTTTTCCGGGTCAGCGGTATAGACGCCGTCCACGCGCGTTCCTTTCAACATCACATCGGCCTCTATCTCAATGCCGCGAAGGGCTGAGCCGCTATCGGTTGTAAAGTAGGGATTCCCGGTTCCGCACGACAAGATGACGACATGTCCCGATTCCAATAGCTCGATGGCTCGCCATTTGTTGTAAAATTCGCCAATCGGCTCCATGCGAATGGCGGTAAGCACCTTGGCTTTTACTCCTTCATTTATCAGGGCAGAGCTTAATGCCAGGCTGTTGATAACAGTTGCCAGCATGCCCATTTGATCTCCTCTTACACGGTCGAAGCCTTTTCCGGCGCCGCTCAGTCCGCGAAAGATATTCCCTCCGCCGATAACGATTCCGATTTGCACGCCTATCTCAGCCGCCTCCTTAATCTGTGCGGCATATTCCTGAAGCCGGATCTCATCAATGCCATACTGCTTTCCTCCCATCAGAGACTCACCGCTCAATTTTAGTAAAATACGCTTATAAATTGCCATAGTTTTAAAGTTATATTGCGCAAAAGTACGATTTTTCGAGTAATTACGTATCTACATGTAAAACTTATCACGTACCTTTGTCGGATTAAATAAACAAGTATATGACTAAGCTAAATAAAACACGACAATTTTTATTATTCACACTGGCGGGTATCCTTCTTTTCGGATGCAAGGTGGATGATATTGTTGTACCTGATAATGGAAAAGAGAAGGATCCTGCGAATGTATGGATAGATGAAACGATGCGGCGGTATTACTTGTGGGAAGATGAGATTCCGGCAGCGGAAAAACTGGATTATAGCGCCGAAGCCCCGGCTTTCTTCAACGCTCAATTGTCGCTGAAAGATGGAAAAACACGCGAAGGATCGCACCATTATTATTCTTCAATCAACAAAAAGACCGGAGCAACCAAAACTTATATGGGCGACAAAGATTCTTTCGGTTTCGAGTTCCAATATTACCATGTGAATGTACAAGGCAGCGGGACTTCTTTTTATGCCTTGCTTACCCTATATGTATTACCCAATTCGCCGGCTGAAATAGCGGGTATAAAACGCGGAGAATGGATCCGTGAAATCAACAACAAACCGATATCCGGCAATGCGGATGAGCTACTTGCCACACTGGCTTCCTCAAAGGCATCTTTTGGTATTGCCAAGGATCTCCAGTCTTCCGTCTCGAAGCGGGTGGAACTAACAGCCGCGACAGTGATTGATGATCCGGTATTCCTTCATAAAACCTTTACCAACAATCAAGGGAAGAACATTGGCTACTTGGTTTACAACCATTTCACAGCCGGATTGACTGACGACGATGAAACATTCAACGACTCCATGCGCAAAGCCTTTGCCGACTTCAAAGCGGATGGCGTAAACGAGTTTATTCTGGACTTGCGTTATAATGGAGGCGGATTAGTCACCTCTGCACAACTGCTGTCTACCATGCTGGCACCTGCTTCTGCCCTGAACGACGTCTTTTGCTTCCTTAAATATAACACTAAAAAGCAAAGCTATACTGACAGGCGCTTATACTTAGACCCCAAGTTGTATGGAACAACGGGAGCTAACCTCGACCTGAAAAGGATTTTTGTGATAACAAGCAGACGGACTGCCTCGGCCTCAGAAGCCGTTATCAACTCCCTTAAATACTACTTAGGCGACCAAATGATTCTGGTAGGCGAACTAACAGAAGGCAAAAACGTTGGCTCGGTAACCTTTAAAGATGATCGCTACGATTGGGAGTTACACCCCATTGTAAGCAAGTTGTTCAACAAAGATGAAAAGACTGACTATTCGGATGGCTTCAAGCCCACCTATCCCTGTGAAGAAACCAGTCAGGTTGATTACTATACCTTAGGTGATGAGCAGGAGTTTATGCTTAAACAGGTTCTGAATTTTATCAAATACGGAACCCCGATAAATAGCGGAGAATCTAAGTCACTTCGCTCATCCGATGGACATACCCTTACACCCCTCTATCATTCGCTGGATAGAAAGAAAACGAATGGAGTTGTATTAGACAAGCAAAGTCTTTAAGCCTTAAAGACCTAAAACTTTATTGTATTCGCTCGTGCTGTTAATAATACGGAGCGCTTCCCGGAAGCTTTCGTTGTCGTCGTTGATAATTTGGTAGTACTCGCTTATTTCGTACAAGTCACGGGCTATGAGTGCTTTGACTTGCAAGGTTATGAGCGCTTTCGATTGATTGTATTCGCCCTCATTAAAAGGTATCTTTTCGGCTTTTGCCATCGTTTGCAACTCAAGCATAACAACATCAGGCACTACAAAAGACTGTTTGAACTGGGTAATCTTCGAATATTTGGAGGTTAGTTCTGCCCGGTGGGCGTCGATGTAATTCATTACCACGCGGTTTATCACCCCTGAAGCAACAATGCGGCGATGGTAATCAGTATAGCGTGTGGTGTCAATAGGAATAAACAAATCGGGCATAATGCCTCCTCCGCCATAAACCTTCCGCTTTGTAACCAAGGTGCTGTATTTCATCGAATCGGGGAAATGAATGCTGTCTGCGCTCATCAGTTCGCCACGGTTGTAGCGGTTTATCAAATCCTGTTGATAGCTTTCGGTATTCCCGTTCTCGTAGGGTTTCTGAATGCTTCGCCCGGATGGCGTAAAATAGCGGGAGACGGTGAGGCGTATCATGGAACCATCCGGCAGGGGAATGGGTTTCTGTACTAATCCCTTGCCGAAGGTGCGACGGCCTAAAATAACTCCACGATCCCAATCTTGCACAGCTCCTGCCAATATTTCGCTGGCCGAAGCAGAAGATTCATCAACCAGCACGACCAAACGTCCTGTTTCAAATCCACCTCTGGTAGTGGAGTTAGAGGTTTCGCGCTTCTGATTGAAACCTTCGGTATACACAATCAGTTTGTCTTTGCTGAGAAATTCGTCGGCCAGGTCGATGGCGATGTTCAGGTAGCCGCCTCCATTACCCTGAAGATCTAAAATAAGATTCTTCATTCCTTCCTTTTTCAGCTTCGTCAGTGCTGTAATAAATTCCTGGTCCGATGTGTTGGCAAAACGGCTCAGCTTGATGTAGCCTGTTTGCTTGTCGGCCATATAAGCGGCGTCAAGGCTGTAAACAGGTATTTTCCCTCTCACAATCTTGAAATCAATTAACTCAGGTTCATCATGGCGGAGTACAGTTACGCGCACCGTTGTCCCTTTGGGACCACGCAGGAGTTTCTGTATATCGGTATTCTTCATCCTTACTCCGGCAATGGGTGTATCTTCTACTTTCAAAATGCGGTCGCCGGCCAATAGCCCTACCTTTTCCGAAGGGCCGCCGGTTATGACTTGTACAACATAGAGCGTATCGGTCAACATATTGAACTGAATGCCTATACCATCAAAGTTCCCTTGCAAAGGTTCCGTCATATCCTTGGTTTCTTCCGGATCCATATACGTGGAATGAGGATCCAGCTTCTCCAACATGCCGGTAATGGCGTCTTCCACTAATTTGATGGTACTTGTAGAATCTACATACAAGTTTGCCACAGCATACAGAGCCATGGAAAGTTTTCGCTGCTCCATATTCATCATGTTCATGCCTTGCGCATGGAGTTGCACAGATAAGGAAGCCGCAGCTATCAGAATAAATATAATTCTCTTCATGGTAATAATGTTTCTTTTTGTTGAATATCATCGACTTTAGGGACGAAAAGGGAAATATCTTTGTCATACCGCAGCAGGTCTCTCACGATGCTGGAGCTGATATGAGTGTGTTCAGGTTGGGTGAAAAGGATGAAAGTTTCTATTCCTGCAAGCGCTCTGTTTACATCGGCCATTCCTTTTTCGTATTCAAAATCGTTTACGGTACGAATGCCGCGGACAATGAATTGTGCGCCTATCTTCAGGGCAAAGTCTACCGTCAGTGAGTCATAGCAATCAACACTTACGCCGGGTTCATCTTTGTAGAGCTTGCGGATCACTTCCAGACGTTCTTCAAGCGGGTAATATGACTGCTTGGATTCGTTGATGCCGATAGCGATCACGATTTCGTCTACCAAGGTAAGCGCTCGGCATACCAACGACTGATGTCCGATGGTGAAGGGATCGAACGTTCCGGGGAACAGCGCTTTTCTTTTCATTCAATTTCTTCCTCTACTACTAAGTTGTCAATTATAAAGTTCTGTCGTTCCATGGTATTCTTGCCCATATAGAACGCCAGCATTTCTTTTACCTGGTCTCCCTTCTTCATAGATAGCTGATCCAGACGTATATCTTTACCGATAAAGTGTTTGAACTCGTCGGGGGAAATCTCGCCTAACCCTTTGAAACGGGTGATTTCGGGATTCTTCCCGGCTGACGCCATGGCTTCTAATCGTTCGTCTTCCGAATAGCAGTACCAGGTTTTCTGCTTGTTGCGTACCCTGAACAAGGGCGTTTGCAGAATATGTACGTGGTTGCTTTTTATCAGGTCGGGGAAAAACTGCAGGAAGAAAGTGATAAGCAACAAGCGTATGTGCATACCATCTACATCGGCGTCGGTAGCGATAATCACCTTGTTATAGCGAAGGCCGTCGAGACCGTCTTCTATGTTCAGAGCAGCTTGCAGCAGGTTGAACTCTTCGTTTTCGTACACAATCTTTTTTGTGAGACCGAAACTGTTCAACGGTTTACCACGCAGACTGAATACAGCTTGCAGATTAGGGTCGCGACTTTTGGTGATGGAGCCGCTGGCCGAGTCACCCTCCGTTATAAAGATACAGGTATCTTCCATCAGCTCGCCTTTCGCGTCGCTTAGGTGTACACGGCAATCACGCAGTTTCTTATTATGAAGGTTAGCTTTCCTGGCACGGTCGCGCGCTAATTTGGTTACGCCGGCAATGGCTTTCCGTTCCTTTTCAGAATCCTGTATTTTATGCAACAGGGCTTCGGATACGTCAGCATTCTTATGCAGGAAGTTGTCCAATTCCTTTTTCAGGAAATCACCGATGAACTTACCTACGGTAGGTCCTTTCGGCCCCATATCCTTCGAGCCTAACTTTGTCTTGGTCTGGCTTTCAAACACCGGCTCTTCCACCTTGATGCTGATTGCCGCCACCACGCCGGCTCGTATATCTGAATATTCGAAACCCTTATTGTAATATTCTTTTATTACCTTTCCTACATGTTCTTTGAAGGCGGAGAGATGCGTACCTCCCTGGGTAGTATGCTGTCCGTTTACGAACGAATAATATTCTTCGCCGTATTGGTTGCTGTGAGTAATTACGATTTCGATATCTTCCCCTTTCAAATGAATGATCGGGTAGAGAGGCTCGGTCGTCATATTCTCGTTCAGCAAGTCGACCAAACCGTTTTTTGAATAAAACTTCTTTCCATTGAAAAGGATGGTAAGACCTGAATTGAGGAATACATAGTTTTTAAGTAAGCTTTCTACATATTCGTGTTTATATTCATAATCCTTGAATATCTGTTTGTCGGGGACAAAATAGATATACGTACCATTTTGTTCGCGTGTTGGAGCTACCTCCTTCTCTTCCGTTATGATGGCACGGCAATACTCTACGCGCTTACATTCACCCTCGCGATAGCTTTCAATCAGGAAGTAACCGCTAAGGGCATTTACAGCTTTGATACCAACGCCATTCAAGCCCACCGATTTCTTAAAAGCTTTGCTGTCGAACTTACCCCCTGTATTCATTTTGCTTGATACATCCACTACCTTGCCTAAAGGAACACCCCGTCCATAATCGCGTACCGAAACTGTACCTTCTTCTATCTTCACTTCGATGGTTTTACCATAACCCATCATATATTCGTCGATAGAATTGTCGAGTACTTCTTTTAATAAAATATAGATACCATCATCTGCATGAGCGCCGTCGCCCAACTTCCCGATATACATACCGGGACGCTGACGAATATGCTCCATCCATTCAAGAGTCTGAATATTATCATCTTCGTAGTTCGTAGGAACCAACGGTAAATTTTTCTCCATCTATTCTGTTATTAGATCGACAAAATTAAACATTTATTCTTATGGTTAATAAGGAATCAAAAGAATTTAAGGAATTTAAGGACTATACACCTTGCTTCATAACATCACTAAAGCCCTTTCCTCGTATTTCCTCCTGTTTTCTGTTTATTTGCTTGCACAACTAAAATATTCATGTATATTTGCGCCATTTGATTATAAACTGCAATTTCAATAATTAAGACATAAACATATCATGGGCACGAATAAAGTAATAGGCGCAAAGATTAAAGGAATACGCGAGTCTAAGCAGATTAGCTTAAAGGATGTAGCCGAGCGCACCGGATTAAGTACAGAGCAGGTAGTGCGTATAGAGGATAATGTGGATTTCCCTTCGCTTGCTCCCCTCATCAAAATAGCTCGCGTATTGGGCGTTCGCCTGGGAACTTTCCTCGACGACCAAACGGAGTTAGGTCCGGTTATCTGCCGCAAAAGCGATAGTCGTGAAGAAAACAGTATCAGCTTCTCGAATAATGCTACCGTCTCGCATAAACACATGGAGTATCATTCGCTTTCTCAAAGCAAGACGGGTCGACAGATGGAGCCTTTCCTTATCGACATCGCTCCCTCAAAGGTTGCGGATTTTATTCTTTCTACCCACGAGGGCGAGGAGTTTATCTTCGTGCTTGAAGGAATTGTAGAAATAAACTACGGAAAGAATACCTATATATTAGAGGAAGGAGACAGCATCTATTACGACTCGATTGTGGCTCATCATGTACATGCTTACAATGAAAGCCCTGCACGTATTATTGCTGTTATTTATACTCCCTATTGAGATTAATGGATTTATGATGGAACTACAAGAACTAACACTGGGCCAATGGCTTGAACACTGGGCTAAGGCTACACCCGATAAGGAATATATTGTTTATTCAGACCGCAACCTCCGCTTCACTTGGAATGATTTCAATGAGCGGGTAGACAGAATGGCCAAAGGCATGCTTGCCATAGGTGTTACCAAAGGTACGCATGTAGGAATATGGGCAACGAACGTGCCCGATTGGCTCACCTTCCTTTTTGCAGGCGCAAAGATTGGAGCTGTATTGGTAACGGTAAACACCAGCTACAAACAAAGTGAGTTGGAATATTTGGTGAAAGACTCCGACTTGCATACCCTCTGCATCACCGAAGGCGTATTCGACGGCAGCTATGTAGATATGGTATATACCATGCTGCCCGAACTTAAGGACTCGCAGCGCGGCTTTCTGAAAAGCAAACGCTTCCCGAAAATGAAAAATGTAGTCTTTATCGGACAGGAGAAATTCCGGGGCATGTATAATACAGCCGAGCTTCTTCTTCTGGGAGAGAACATAAGAGATGAAATATTATTTACCGCCAAACAAAGCGTAAATTGCCACGATGTAGTGAATATGCAATATACATCGGGCACAACAGGATTTCCCAAGGGCGTTATGCTCACCCACCATAATATCGCAAACAATGGTTACTTTACAGGCGAAGGAATGGGCTTTACGGCAGACGACAAGCTGTGCGTACCCGTACCATTGTTCCACTGCTTTGGCGTAACACTGGCAAGTATGAATGTGTTGACCCATGGATGTACGCAAGTAATGGTTGAGAAGTTCGACCCCTTGGTAGTGCTGGCGTCTATACATAAGGAGCGCTGCACCGCCCTCTACGGCGTACCCACCATGTTTATAGCAGAGCTTAACCATCCGATGTTCTCAATGTTCGACCTTACTTCGCTTCGCACCGGCATCATGGCCGGCTCGCTTTGCCCCGAGGAAGTGATGCGTGGCGTAACGGATAAAATGCACATTACCCATATAACCAGTGTTTACGGGCTTACAGAAAGCTCGCCCGGCATGACCCACTCCACCCTTGCCGAAAGCTTTGAAGAACGATGCACCACAGTTGGCAAAGAATATCCTTTCACAGAAGTAAGGGTAGTAAACCCCGATACGGGAGAAGAATGTGCCATCGGCCAACAAGGCGAACTATGCTGCCGAGGCTACTTAGTCATGCGCGGTTACTATAACAACCCCGAAGCCACATCCGATGTGATAGACTCCGACGGCTGGCTGCATAGCGGCGACCTGGGTATCCGCGACGAGAGCGGCAACTACCGCATAACAGGCCGCATCAAAGACATGATTATCCGAGGTGGCGAAAACATCTATCCCCGTGAAATAGAAGACTACCTCTACAAGATGAAAGGAATAAAAGACATCCAGGTAGTAGGCGTACCCTCCGAGAAGTACGGCGAAGAAGTAGGCGCCTTCATCATCCTCCACGATGGCGTAAACATAACAGAAGAAGAAGTGAAGGATTACTGCCGCGGCCAGATAGCCCGCCACAAAATCCCCAAACACATCTTCTTCGTAGACGGCTTCCCTCTCACCGGCAGCGGCAAAATCCAGAAATTCAAACTCCGCGAACTAAGCCAAGAACTCATAGCAAGTGTCAAATAATTGGACAGTAGTGTCCAATTATTTGACACTACCACTAAAAAGCATTTTTAATAAACTGCTGCATAGTAAAGTATTAAGAGTTTGGCACGATATTTGTAATTATTTTTTATAGAAAATAAAACAAACAAAATAATTACAAAGATGAAGACAATTATTATTGCATTCCGTTCCCTCTTCAAGAAGGGGAAGAACAACATGATTAAGATTACTTCGCTGGGTGTGGGCTTGGCTGTGGGCTTGGTGTTGATAGCCAAAGTGTATTACGAGCAGACGTATGAGGATTTCTTTCCCGGTTCCGAACGAATCTACCGGCTTTGGGAGGCATTTACGATGGGCGATGAGGCGGGGGAGATGCCGAGGGCGAGCGGTGGTGTTGCTCCCGGTTTCATGGAGGATATTCCCGAAGTGGAAGTGGCTACCCGCATTACCAATATTGGTTCAGGCGAGGATGATACGTTCTTTACGCCGGACAAAAAGAAATATAAGGGGAACTTCTACCTGGCGGATACTTGCCTCTTCGACGTATTGCCACGCCGCATCCTGATGGGCGACCCCAAAGACGTCCTGGCGCGGCCGATGTATGCGATGGTATCAAAGAAGATTGCCGACAAGCTGGGCGGCGTGGATGCAGCTATGGGGCAAACTATCGTCATGAATAGCTACCCCGACCGCACCCTGACCATTGGCGGCGTATTTGAAGACCTTCCGCTCAATTCGCACCTTCATTATAATGTATTGGTGTCGCTCAACTCCATCGGGCAGTTCATGGGGGACGGTTCGAAGGGATGGTTTGGTAACGACCGTTATTTTGCCTACGCCAAACTGCAGGCGGGCGTCACTCCTGATGATATAGCGCCCGCTATCCGGCGCGTGCTGGAAAAAAACATAGACAAGGCGATGTTGGAGAAGATGGGAGTAACATTGACCTATACCCTCAAGCCGCTCCTTGATTCGCATAAGAAAGACCCCGATGTGAAACGCATGACGGCTTTGCTTGCCATCCTTGCCTTTGCGCTCATCTTTACGGCGGTGATGAATTATGTCCTGATTGTGATTTCCTCTTTGGTAGGCCGCTCGAAGGAAATGGCGGTGAACAAATGTTATGGGGCGTCGGGTACGAATATCTATGGGAAGATGCTGGCCGAGACCTTTGCCGACATGGTGATGGGGCTTGTAGTCGCTATGGTGTTGATAGGCGTCTTCCGCGGGACGGTGGAGGATTTGCTGGGTACGGCCCCGGCAGTGATGCTGAACTGGCGGAGCGGTTTGTTGCTGGGCGGCGTTTGCTTGGTGGTGCTGCTTGTGTCGGGGATTGTTCCGGGTTACATGTTTGCCCGCGTGCCGGTTGCCGCCGCTTTCCGCAATTACAGGGAAAACAAACGCTTCTGGAAACTGGGGTTGCTCTTCCTGCAAATCACGGCGGCAGGCTTCCTGATGACCCTCTTGGTTATCATTGCCCGCCAATATGATTATATGTTGAAAAATAATCCCGGCTACGAATATGAACAGTTGGCATATACCACCCTGTCCGGCGTGGACCGCCCGGAACGGCAAAGGGTGTTGGAAGAAATAGCGCGCCTGCCCGAAGTGGCTGCCGTCACCACCTGCACGGATTTGCCGATAGATGAACATTCAGGGAATAACGTTAAGCTTCCCGGCGGAGACCAGGATTTGTTTAATATTGCCGACGCCTATAATGTAGGTGATAATTATCACGCCATTATGGGCATTCCTGTGATTGCAGGACGCCCGTTCCTGGAAAGTGCAGAGCCGTCGAACGAAATCATGGTGAACCGCAGCTTCGTAGAACGGATGAAGGTCACAGCCGGTTGGACGGACGACGTTATCGGCAGGCAAGTCATCGTAACCGAACATAGCGGCAAGGAGAATAAACCTTTCACCATCTGCGGCGTGTATGAGAACTACCGCATTGGTGTTATCGGAAAAGCCGAGAAGCGCCCCTCTGCCATGTTCTACGACAAGATAGACAGGACAGTCGTTATCAAATACCACAACCAGACGCCCGAAGCCAACCAGCATGTGGCCCAAACACTGGAGCGCCTGCTGCCGGATAAGGATATTGCCGTCTATTCTTACACCGCCGAGATGAGAGGTAAGTATGTTGAATCCCGCCGCTTCCGCGACTCCGTTTTGATTGGCGGCATCGTTACATTAGTAATAACCCTCATCGGGCTGATTGCCTACACAAGGGACGAAATAAACCGCCGCCGCAAGGAAACGGCCATCCGCAAAGTGAACGGCGCGACCCTTATCAACATCCTGCGCATGTTCATGGGCGACATCAACCGCATCGCCCTCCCCGCCGTAGTAATAGGCGGCGGCGTATCGGCCTACGTAGCGACCAAATGGTTAGCGCAGTTCTCCGAGAAAACATCGCTCTCTCCCTTCATCTTCCTCCTCTGCACCTTAGCCGTCCTCGTGATAGTGATGCTTGTCGTATCCATCAACTGCTACAAAGCAGCGAACGAAAACCCGGCATTGAGCATCAAGAGCGAATGAAACAAGTTGAAAGTTGAAAACGAAAGATTCCTGATTTTCAACTTTCAATTACAGTGCACTTACTGCATAATAACAAGCATAGTAAAGCCTGTTGGCAGCATTATTCCATCGTTGATTTTGAATTGATATACCAACATCCAAAAATGTATCTTTCGCCTTTTCTAATCGATACTTTATTATTGCTGTTTTTTCATCCTCTGTTAATCCCATAATTCAATGCTATTTAATTTCGATACCTTCCGATTTTATGTTTTTATAAAATGGCGTCATTTTTCGTTTTTCCCAATCATTTATTGTATAAAGCAGCGCATTAATCGCCACACCATATTCCTATCCAATTTTATCAAACGGATAAGCATAATTATCGTAGTCTTCAAATTCCTTTTCCGGTTTATCCAACAGCACCAGCAAATCCCAATCCGAATCGGGACGGGCATCGCCACGAGCCTGAGAGCCAAACAAAATCATTGTGTCATTGGGCAATAACAAGTGCTTTAGTTCGCGTATGTTCGATAAAATTTGTTCGTCCATTTCGTTTGAATTATTTGAAGGCAATTTACAACTTTTTAAGGGAAATAGGGAGTATATCAAGATTTTTATGTAGGTTTGCAGCGAAATAGGAAAAACAGCATATAAAATGAAAAATATAGCCATACCTGCGCTCATCATTCTTGGAATGATGCTCGTATTATTGACAGGATGTGGAGAATCAACTTTTTCGGTAAAAGGGGTTGTTTCAGGCGCTAACGGTCAGATTATGTATTTTGAGAATGTAGGGATATCGTCTACCACCATACTGGATTCGGTTAAGCTTACGGCAGCCGGAAAGTTTTCATTCAAACAAGCGCGCCCGGAATATCCCGATTTCTATCGCTTACGCCTAAACAATCAGTGGATTAATTTTGCTATTGATTCTACCGAGACGCTTACTTTCGCCGCCGATGCAGGAACATTTGCTACTTCGTATACAGTGGAAGGCTCTGAAAATGCCAAAGCTATCAAGGCTATTACGTTGGCTCAACTCGACGCCAATCAGGCAATCGGCAAACTGAGGAAAGAACGCGAAGGTAACCTTATCCCCGATACAACGTACAGCGAACAAATCTTGACAGTAGCTGAAGCCTACAAAGAGGTTGCCCGCAAGTATATCTATGGGGCGCCCATGACTACTGCGGCCTACTTTGCCCTGTTTCAACAAATAGACGGGTTGCTCTTTTTCGACTTGTATAACAAAGATGATTCGAAGGCCTTTGGCGCCGTTGCTACGAGCTACGACCATTATTATCCCAAAAGCCTTCGCTCAAAGCAGCTTCACAACCTGGCTTTGCAGTCTATCAAGATAATTCGCCAACAACGTGCAGTAGTACCTGAAGAAACAAACATTCAGGAAATAGGCTATCTGGATATATCACTCCCCAACGTGCAGGGTGATAACATCTCCCTCTCGTCGGTAGCAACCAATAAGGTGGTATTGATTAATTTCACGGCCTATCAAACCGAATGGTCACCGTCGCTTAATATGGATTTAGCTGATCTGAATAGCAAATACGACGAAAAGGGGCTTGTGATATATCAGGTTTCCTTAGACTCCGATACGCATTATTGGAAGAATGTTGCTTCCAATATACCTTGGGTATGTGTACGCGACCCGGAATCTGTCTATTCTCAAGTAGCAGCCCTGTATAACGTAAGGCAGTTGCCTGCCCTCTTCCTTTTAGACCGGAAAGGAAACCTCGTCAAGCGCATTGACGATATGAATACGCTTGACGCGGATGTGAAGAAATTACTCTGATTCTAAAACATGTACATCAAAATGCCCAATATCCGGTGACCGGTTATTGGGGTTGTATTTGATACCTTCCCGTTTCGCAAGTCGACATCTCCGTACCAGGCGGTAGTGGCGCTATATTCTATGCCTGCCTTCCAGTGGGGGAGGTTGTAAGAGAATGAGAGTGATCCATTGGCCAACTGGTCTATGTCGAAACCATTCCCATAGAATACATTCGATGCAAGCGGTTTGTCAGTCCCCAAATTCTTGGAGTATCCCAGAAAGAGGCCTCCTCTCCATTTAGCGCCATACGTAATATCCAGCCATGAAGTAGAATGGCGCTGGGCAGTATATGTTTGCTGTCCGTTAATGGAAGCCAAGCCATAGCCTCCCAGAAGGGTTGTATGGCCGAGATTTTGCGCCAGAAATGACTTGGCTGCTATAAAGAAGGCGCCGCTCTTATATTGAGCCTGAGCAACGAAGGAGGCAGTTGTCAGGCGTTCGTCAACTTTTTCAGGTTGACCATTTACTGCTGCCTGCGTTCTGGGCTTGAGAGAAAGCAACTCAGCCCCTACCCCACCGAGAAAACCCTTGCTCTGGTAGTTGATACCTGCAAAGAGTTCGGGTACGAGGCCATTTTTCAGATATTCCTCACTCTTACCATTTGGACCTGCAGAGAGAGATGTTGTTTGATAAACTGCCGCCGCAGTAAGCGAAAGACCTTTCGTTGTATACCGGTAGCGTAGCATCGGACTGCGGTTGAAAGGATTGAAGGGGGCTCCGGTGGTAAGGTCGAGTACATCTGGCACTACCTCGCCAAACAATGGATGCCAGGTTTGACCCACTAAGAGCTGAGAGCCGCCTTCCCAAGTCAAGCTAAGAAAGGCTTGGCGAAGATATAGCAAATAGGGAGTTGCAGCCGTACCTGTAAAGTCGGCCTCAATTTTTCCGGCTAACTTAGCTGTCCCTACATCAGGCCCTGCAACATCCAACCAAAGGCGGGCTGTAATAGAAGAAAGGCTGCTGTTTGGAACAGCATTCAAATCCTTTCCTTTAGCATCTAAACTCTCGTTTAAAGGATACAGATGAAAGAGGCCATCCACTCCCTCTACATTCTTACGGGAATTAAGAAATAAATCGTCACGAATGAAACCGGAAAATTTATACGAAACATTCTTCTGTTGAGCCATTATAGAAGCCACCAAATTGATACAGAAGAGAAGGATTATCCACTTTCTCATGGTAAGTTTGCTTTTATTAGTTGTCGACTTTACATTTTGTTCGTGGCAAATATAAAGTATTTTAGTTTATTCAATATAGAATGTCTGAATAATTTTTTGTTTCTTTGTTCCAAAATGTAAATTAATAAAGTTATTTTCCTAACTAATTGTAATCAATGAAGCTATTATGAGTACAAAAAAGTTTTTATTACAAGAGAGCGATATACCAACAGCTTGGTATAATATTGCTGCCGACATGAAAAACAAGCCTCGCCCGATCCTGAATCCGGGCACGAAAGAGCCTCTGAAACCGGAAGACCTCTACCCTCTTTTTGCCGAAGAACTGGCAAAGCAGGAACTGAATCAAACCGACCCATGGATTGAGATACCCGAAGAAGTGCGCGACCTATACAAGGTTTGGCGTCCCACTCCGTTAGTACGTGCCTACGGTTTGGAGAAGGCTCTCGATACCCCTGCTCATATTTACTTCAAGAATGAGAGCGTAAGTCCGGTAGGTTCGCATAAATTGAACTCCGCTCTGCCTCAAGCTTATTACTGCAAGAAACAAGGCGTCACCAATATCACCACCGAAACAGGCGCCGGTCAATGGGGTGCTGCTTTATCTTACGCAGCCAAGGCCTTCGGCCTGGAACTGGCAGTATATATGGTAAAGATTAGCTATCACCAGAAGCCCTATCGCCGTTCCATCATGCAGACGTTTGGTGCGCAGGTAATCGCCTCACCCAGTATGAGTACAAAGTCGGGTCGCAAGGTATTGACGGAGAATCCCACCTATCAGGGCAGCCTCGGTACGGCTATATCCGAAGCAATCGAACTGGCCATGGGAACGCCTAACTGCAAATATACGTTGGGCAGCGTGCTAAGTCATGTAATGCTTCACCAAACGGTAATCGGACTGGAAGCCGAAAAGCAAATGGAAATGGCAGGTGAGTATCCCGAAGTGATAATCGGTTGCTTTGGCGGCGGTTCCAACTTCTCGGGAATTTCCTTCCCATTCCTGCGCCATAAGATAAATGAAGGCAAAGATATTCGTGTCATTGCTGCCGAACCGGCTTCTTGCCCCAAGCTAACGCGCGGTGAGTTCCAGTATGATTTCGGCGATGAAGCCGGTTATACTCCTCTTCTTCCCATGTACACCTTAGGGCATAGCTTTGCCCCGGCACATATTCATGCCGGCGGTTTGCGCTATCATGGAGCAGGTTCCATCGTAAGCCAACTGCGTCAAGACAAATTGATAGAAGCAGTGGATGTGCAACAATTAGAAACATTCGATGCGGCTACGCTCTTTGCCCAATCAGAAGGCATTATTCCCGCTCCCGAATCGGCTCATGCCATTGCTGTAGCCATTCAGGAAGCCAAGAAAGCCAAGGAGGAAGGCAAACAACGTACCATCCTGTTCAACCTCTCAGGCCACGGCTTGATAGACATGGCCGCATACGATCAATACTTTGCCGGTGACCTGAGCAATTACGATCTATCAGACGAGGAACTGCAAAAGAACCTCTCCACCCTGGAACATATTATCTAACAATCCTATCCCACAATTTATGATAAGCAATGACTATAATTTTGCTGTAGTTATCCCTATGGCAAATGAATCAAAAGATTTTGATATTTTTATTTCAAATCTGAAGAAATCATTGAACTTTATTGGATCGGGAACAGTTTATCTGATTGTAGATAAGGTAAGCAAAGACAACACTCTTGAATTATGCGAACAACTGTCGTCGGGAGATTCCCGATTTAAAACAATTTGGGCGCCTGAGAATAAGAATGTTGTTGATGCTTACATAAGAGGCTATAGAGAAGCAGAACCATATCATGACTTTATTATCGAAATGGATGCCGGCATGTCTCACGATCCTTCTGCACTCCCCATGTTTCTTCGTGTGTTGAACGAGGGGAATGAATGTGCTTTCGGAAGCCGGTTCATAAACGGAGGATCTATTTGGCAATCTACATTCAAGCGAAGTTTCTTGTCAAAATCAGGGACTTTTTTATCCAATATCCTGCTGGGTACAAAAATGAAAGATATGACTTCGGGGTTTCAGGGATTTCAAGTGCCTGTTGTTCGGAATCTATTAAAATACAATTTGCTATCAAAGGGACATTTTTATCAGACAGAAGTTCGTTACTTGATGCGTAGATATCGTTATATGGAAGTCCCTATTCATTATCGTGCTCCATCACCCGGCGTCTCCAAGAAAGCCGTTATAAATTCTCTTTCCGTATTGTTCTATTATTTTCGTCAAAGGATTACATTTAGAAGTAAATCATTATAAATCAATCCATGAATAATCAGATTGCCCTTGTTATTACATCCATAAGTAATCCTGAAAACAAAGTTCTTCAGGATTTTGCCAAGAAAACAACACAGTACGGTTATGACTACATTATAGCAGGTGACGAGAAATCTCCGGCAGATTTTTTCATAAAAGGCTGTACTTTCTTATCGCTCAAAAAACAATTAGACTCAGGATTTTCGTTGGCAAAAATATTACCGACCAAGCATTATGCCCGGAAGAATCTGGGATATCTGGAGGCAATGAGGAGAGGGGCAAACATCATTGTTGAAACCGATGATGATAATTATCCAAAAGATAGTTTCTGGGCAAAAAGGGAAGCATACGTACAAGCCGGATTATACAGCAATGAAGGCTGGCTTAATTAGAAACACAGCGCGATATATTTGTTTTTCAATGTCTGATTGGTTGCAGGGTAAGTGATTTGTATAAGATGACATACCGGAATATTATTGATGGGGCTATTGAATATATACCACGCAAAACCAAAGAGGACAGAGCCATAACGGTGAGGGTTCCATTGAGTAAGACCGCTTCGGAGATTATTGAACGTTATCTCGACTATGAGCGGGAATTGCTGTTCCCCTTGATAGTAGAGCAAAAATACAACCAATATATAAAACAGGCATTGCGTGAAGCGGGTGTTGCCCGTGTCGTTACGATTCTCGACCAACAGACGCGCCTTGAAGTTCAAAAGCCGATTTGGGAAGTGGCTTCTTCGCACATGGCGAGACGTAGCTTTATCGGGAACATTTACAAACAGGTGAAAGACCCTAATCTTGTTGGGGCATTGAGCGGTCACAAGGAAGGCAGCAAAGCATTTGCACGTTATCGCACGATTGACGATGATATGAAAAAGGAATTAATCGGAATGTTGGAATAAATAAGTATCTTTGTATCTTAAATTTAGAATATCATGCTCACAAGCGATCAAATAAGAATATTACTCAGCGATATTGAGAACGAACGAGTAGAGCGGACGAAATCAACAAATGATACTGATAAGTATGCGAGAGCCGTATGCGCTTTCGCGAACGATATATCTAACAAAAAGTTACCTGGATATCTCCTACTTGGGGCATACGACAATGGTTCACTTAGCGGACTGAAAGTTGACGATGAACTATTGCGTGACCTTGCCGGATTGCGTTCAGACGGAAATATCTTACCGCAACCCGCCCTAATGGTTTATAAAGTGTCTTTCCCTGAAGGAGATATTGCCGTTGTAGAAGTACAGCCGGGCAAGATCACACCTGTCAAATATAAAGGTGTAGCGCATATTCGTATCGGTGCCAGACGAGGAATTGCTAACGAGGAAGAAGAAAGGATACTCCGAGAGAAGAGCGAGGTGAAAACAGGTACGTTTGATACAACTCCATGCCTACATACAAGCATTGATGATTTGGATTTGGACTTATTCAAAAAGGAATACTTACCAAAGTTTGTGCCTGATGCTGTATTAAAAGGGGATAAGCGAGAGATAAAACAACAGTTGGCATCACTGCAACTATTTGACACATTGCATGATTGCCCTACAGTTGCAGGTATTTTATTAATAGGGAAAGACACCAAACACATCCTTTTCGGCTCATATATCCAATATGTTAAGTTTGCAGGTAAAAGTCGGGGTTCTAAAGTTCTTAACGAACGACAGTTTTCGGGAAATCTTCTCTCCATGCTCAAAGAAATAGATGCGTTTGTCAAATATACCATTCAAACCCAGCGCCCTGTTTTTGTGACTGTCTTACGTGAAGAGATGCGTATTAATTACCCGTATGAGGCTATGAGAGAGCTGTGTATGAACCTCATCATGCACCGTAACTACCAGACCAATTCCCCTGCTAAATTCTATGAATATTCTGATAGGATTGAGATAGATAATCCAGGAAATCTCTACGGCAAAGTTAGCCCCGACAATTTCCCGAATGAGAGTGACTACCGTAATCCTGTCATTGCTGAAGCGATGAAGACACTTGGCTATGTGAACCGTTTTAGCTATGGTATAATTACTGTACAAGAAACTTTAGAAGCTAATAAAAATGGCTTGGCTAAATTCGTGTTTGATGATATAACCACCTTCAAAGTAATCGTGATGAATGCCGATGCTGAACCTGTAAATGGTACAGAAAATGATACAGCAAAAAACAATAAATCTATTGATAATCTGAATAATAATATAAATTCAAATGTAAATAATGCAGAAAATGATACAGTAAATGGTACTGTAAGTGATACAGTAAAATTATCTGGACGGGAAGCCGAGATTATCACTCTCCTTAAAAAAGATGCCACCATTAACAGAAACGCTATAGCCGAGATATTGAAAATCGGCACGGCTACAGTTTCCCGTACCCTTGAATCTCTTAAAGAACGGGGTATCATTGAACGTATTGGAGCTGACAAAAATGGATACTGGAAAATAAATTAGAGATTTATGGACTTAAACAAGATAACGGAATACCACATATTATATATAGTGACGGCAATTTCAGCATTAGTCATTGCTGTTGCGGTACGCTTTCTATGTATCAGTGGCGGGTGTGATGCCGGAACAGCCAATCTTGTTTTTGTTATTGTTTTGGGTATCGAAGCCGTCTTGTATCTGGCATTGATGAAGATTATCATCAATCAGATGGAGAAATTCATATTTCGCAGGAAAGCGAAGAAAGAGGTGATACAAACCACGAGTGCGGAAGATGCTGTCGTTTCTTCCGAGGAAAGTGTCCACGACCGTATTGTAAGAGAAAGATTTGAACAGGCAATAAGTGCTTTCTGTGAATATACCCAAAAGGCTCTGGGCAGATATATCGCAGGCGAAGAACTGAAAAAATTGAATACCTACGTTGAACTGTTTGCTCGTGAGCAACCACTTGAGAAGATCGATCCGGTGCAAGTTTCTCGACAACTAAGTAACAACGACCTATATCATTATGGCTGGAATTTATGGAACCATGTCAAGGGCTATCGGCAAGATCAACGACAAGAGGCAGTTGCCACTTGGCTCAAGGCGGTATTTGCCAACTTGAACGAAGTCGAGTTTTCAACCATCAAAGGAAAGCTAACTATCCATGACTCCAAAAGCAAAATCACCATCCAAAAGAGTATTCCCGACTATCTACGATTCTTGAAAGGGTAAAATCTTTCTCGCGTACATAATATGGTATAGCCTCACTTCATCGCGGAGTGGGGCTTTTTCGTTTTTATCCCTTCCTTTTGGAGATGGAATGGAGATTTCCTGATTCCTATCCATAAATTCCATCTTATTCAATCATTTGAAAACAAACGCATTTCCTATTTTCTCCAAAAGAGATGAAGAAGAGATGAGTTGCCATGTTTTGCAAATTTTCATCTCTGGGAAATCTCCGCTTTTATTTGCAGGGTGATCGGGCATAGAGAGCGCGATGAAAATAGTGAAGAACTAAAAATAAGAAAGTATGAATGTGAAAGAATTAATGTCGCTGGGCGGGAATCTTATTGTTTCTGTCAACTTGGATGAACTGCGTATATGGCACGATGAGTTGATGGCGTCCAATGAGGTGAGTCGTCCGCCAACGGGTAAGCCACAATCCCAAGAGGAACTGTTGACACGTAAGGAAGTACTGAAAAGGCTTGGTATCGATGCTTCTACCTTGTGGCGGTGGGATAAGGCGGGGTATCTTGTGCCTATCAAGTTCGGTGGACAGAAAAGGTATAAGGCTTCGGATATCCGCGCACTTACTGAGGGAAAGAAGAACGGTAAATGATTGCCGATGAAAAAAAAATTAAACATGTATGCTAATGGAAAAGAAAGTAACGAAAACTGCTAAGGACGTATCAGCCGATTTCTGTATTGCGGATTATATAGGGGATGCGCCTAAAAGGAACGATACCCCTAAATCGCAAGGGCAGTCAGTTGAGACAGACAAGCAAACGAAGGTGGATGTGTCAGAGCAATCGGCACAGTCCATTCAGTCTACTCAGCCTGGTGAGCAGACTGAACAGAATGATAATCCGATGCTAATTCCCGCAAAGAAGACTGTATCTACCAAGCAGCGTAAAAACAGTTTGGTGGAGTATCAGGAAACATTTCTGAAAGTTCCCAAAATCACAGACCGGAAAAATGTGTTCATCAGCAATTCCACGCGGGAATTAATTGTTGGCATTGTCCGCAGGCTTGGAGGGAAAAGACGAGCGTGTCGGGCTTCCTTGAAAACTTAGTCCTGAATCACTTCGGGGAGTATGGCGAAGACTTTGAAGTCTGGAAGAAATTGTAACAGAGTGAGATGAGTGAGTATAATCAGTAAACTCAGTACTTAATGGGTGTCGCTCATTCATAGAAGGGAAGCAAGGGTATGTTAATGTCATACATTAACCCTTGCTTTCCCTGAAGTGAAAGGGCAATTGCTCCCGTTGGTCGGCAATTGAATGGAAGAAGTAGATAACAATAAGTGCAAAGGTGGACGCCCCATGAAGGGCATCACCCAGCGGAAGCAGCGGATCGTCAGCATCCGCTTTTCCGAGGTGGAGTACTACGCCATCAAGCGTAGAGCCTCCCTTGCTGGAATAACTGTCAGCGCCTATTCCCATTCTGCCATCATGGACGGAAAAATTGTCGAGCCGGTGAAAAAAGAAGACATGGACTTACTGCGGAAGCTGTCGGGCGAGGCGAATAATCTGAATCAATTAGCGCGTCAGGCGAACACGTACAGGATGCCATATTTGGAGAAGGAGGTGAAAAATGTGCTGAATTTAGTCACGGAAATAATCAATAAACTGTCGGATGATTGGAAAAATAATAAAAGGAAGAAGCTTTAGCGGATGTATTTCCTACGTGCTTGGAAAGGCGGATGCAAAGCTGCTGGATAGTGAAGGAGTGCTTTTGAACGACACGAAATCCATTATCAACAGCTTCTATATGCAGAGCCTGATGAATCCCGCCCTGGCTAAAAGTGTCGGTCATATCTCGCTTGCCTATTCCAAAGACGATGCGGACAGGATGACGGATGAATTTATGGTTAAGCTGGCAAAGGAGTACATGAAGGCGATGAAGATCGGGAATACCCAGTACATCATCGTCCGCCATAGCGATAGGGAGCATCCCCATTGCCACATTGTTTTCAATCGGGTGGATAATGACGGCAAAACAATTTCGGACAGGAACGACCATTTCAGAAATGAGAAAGTAACGAAAGCCCTGAAAGAAAAATACGGCTTGACATTCGGTGAAGGCAAGGAGAAGATGCACACCCATCGCCTGAACGAACCGGACAAGACAAAGTACGAGATTTACCACGCTGTCAAATCCGCTTTGAAGTCAGCCAGAAATTGGAAACAGTTTGAGGACAGGTTGAACAGGGAAAACGTTAGCTTGAAATTCAAATACAAAAGTAAAACGGATGAAGTTCAGGGAATCTCTTTCTCCAAAGGTGATTATTCCTTCAAGGGTTCAGACATAGACCGTTCGTTTTCCTATTCAAAGCTGAATGTAGCATTGATTGGAAACGGGCAAGCGGTAGGACAACAGGCACAAATAAATGATGTCGGTTGGAATACCCTGATAGAATCCGTCGGCTCCGGCATAGCCGATGTAGCCACAGGATTAGGAGGATTGTTCGACATACAGCCGTCAGGCAGCGATTACGATCCCGACCAGGCAGAATATTTGCGCCAACAGGCGATTAAGAAAAAGAAGAAATATAGAAGTATAAGGAGATAAAATTATGGAAGAGAGTAATAATATGTACAGTGAAGCCATTTTGGGCATGCTGTCCGAGATGAGTAAGAAGCTGGATGCTATCCAGGCAAACAGCAAAGCAAAAGAGGCTCAGCCGATTATTCAGGAAGTCTGCAAGTCTCCTTCCTTGGAAAACATTGACAAGCTTGTCGATATCTATTCCAGCCACATGGGGAAATTCATAGAGAAGGCTCATAAGCTAGAGGTAGAGAAACTAAATACGCTGCTAATTGTTTCCCATGAGTTGAAGCAACAGATAAAGACGTTGCCAGTACCTGAGAAAGTGTCTTTGCAGCCATTGATAGATTTATTCCACAAGCCAAAGAAAGTCATAATCTGCGGCTTTGAGTTTCTACGAACATCTGTAATCATAGTCGTATTAGGCATAGCTCTTTTCCTATCTGTAACAATAAACATCAAACAAATAGAAGACTATCAGAAACTAAAGACTGAATACATTATACAGAGTGAGTATATTCAGCAGATGCAAGAGACAGAAAAGATTTCGGAAACTCCTAAAATAAAAGGGATGTAATGAAAATAAAGTAGCTTATAACAAACTATATTTCATTGATATAGAATAGAGAAGACCAACTTTTTTACTGTGAGATTGGCTAATAGAACAAAAGATAATAGATTTAATTGTAACTTTTTCGCACCATATTTGACGAATTTAATTTTATTTGTTATTTTTGCAGCGTGAATACAGACTAACCTGAAACAGTTAAGAATCTATTAGTGAAGAGTTCACATGTAATATTAATTTATTAATGACAAACAATAACAGTTTGGCCTATGAGATAAATTTGGCCGTGCTACTAAGCACGTTTTGAGACATGATATATATGAGCTTTAGCTCTTATTCTCATACTTTTGAAATCTGGTAAGTTTCTCCCGAGAATAAGTCAGCGAAGGTTCACGCTCTAAGGGCGTGAACTGTTCGTGCTTATTTGGGAAAACGGTTTACCAGAGCCGAAAAGTATAAATAAGCAGTAAACGAGCAGTTTCACGCTCTTTTTTGCGCCCATATATGTGAAGAATAATAGAATAATAAAGGCAATACCTACAAAGCCGTAAGAGTAGGAAATCGTTGTCTACCAAAGGGCAGACGTTAAACAAAAAATTTATGGCAACAAAACTTGCAGGGTATCTCTTTCACAGCAGTGATGCCTATGAAGCTGCAAAAGGCAGCTTGTACAATCAGATGTATAGCGACTATAGCAACTCTGATAAAATCTATTTTTACGGTAGTTATGGTTCTGATTATCTCATTGAAATTTATGATGAGTGTTCAGATGCCACATTGGCAGGGAAGATTTGCAGGGCTAATGGTGGAGAAAATTATAATCGTTGAATTAAATTTATTGGCTTTAAATAGCATTGCTGATATAGGAAATAACTTATTAATATCTGTATATGAGTGCGTTAGAAGAATTAATATTGAACCGCAAGGCAGCACTAATTGTTGTTTGCACTTTAGGTTTGGCGGTTGTACCAATTTCACTAAATTGGAAGTCAAATATTTTTGAAGGTACATCTCTTGATAAAGATGGATTAGGATTCATCCTCAAAATAGTATCTTTCCTATTATTGACTGCTGTTTGTGCGATTCCGGCATTTGTATATTATTTAATTAAGCTGATATACTGTCAAATACAGATAAATAAATTAACTCCGTGAAATTATGTCTACATTTACAGCACATCGGCTTTCGTCAAATGAAAACACTTTGTTTCCTGACAGAATTGAGATAGATGCAGCAAATATAACCTTTTATAAAGGCACTATTTTTGGCTATCAATCAACTATTATATCAAGAGCAAACGTTGCGAGTGTTTCAATCGACACAGGTATTTTATTTGCTAATGTAGTGATTGAGAGTATAGGTACGAAAAGAATTGTTGCAAGTGGATTTAAAAAAGTCGATGCTAAAGAAATAGTAAGATTACTAACATAACAATAATCCCGAAACATTTTATAATCCTTGTGTTTTGGATAAACTTAAGTATTAATAGCTCTATATAGGGATTGAGAGCAAAAAACAAAAAACTATGAGTAATATTATCGAAGAAATTGATGATGTAGCCCCAAGTAGGACTTTCCACCAATTAGGTATTTTATGTTTAGACGGTAGCGGTTCAATGACTGCTATGGGTAATGGAGGTATTACGCTAGCAGAAAGCGTCAACCGCGCAGTTCGGGAATTTTTAGGTTTCTTTAAACAGAGTTCTTATAAAAATAATTTCTCTATTGCAGTAGTAGCATTTGGCACTAATGCGGCGATTCATACACCACTTACAGAATTGGTAAGTATTGATGATTTTGCTGATTACAACCCTACGAATGGACAAGGAATTGGTGCTGGAACTTTTATCGGCGGTGCCTTAGAAATCGCAGAGCAATTATCTGCGCAATTTTTATCAAATCCAGAGGCTAAAATAATACCCCACGATGTACGAGTTGTAGTAATGTCTGATGGAATGTGTGGTAATCCAGATGCAACAAAGAACATTGCAAATAGACTGAAACAAAATGATAAAATAATAATCTGTGCATCTCTATTTACTACTAAAGAAAATATAGCAGAAGATGGCATTAAGCAAGCAAAAACTATCTTGCAAGATATTGCAAGCGGTGCAAATTTTTACAAAACAACTTATGGCGAAACTGATCTGCGACAATTCTTTATATCGTCAATGTCAGTACAAAGAAGGTATGGTAATGGCAAATAAATCTATTATAGCAACAGCTACCATAACCAATAAGTCTGTAAATCAAGACAGCAAAAGAGAAATATCCACCTCTTTAATTAATGCTGTTTTGGTTGCAGATGGATTAGGATCGTACAAATACGCTGAACAGTCATCTATACTTGCTATCGAGGCTATGCAGAAACAGTTAGAAGTAGAAGATGTTGACTATTTGGATTTTAATAAATTATTCAGGATATCCCAAGAATCACTAATAGAATTAGCCAAACAGGTAAAGAGAGAAGAAAATTACGGATCTGATAATTTGTTTGGTACTACTCTTATAGTTCTTGTTGAAACTGAAAAAAAGATAAAGATAGCATATGTTGGAAATGGAGCTATTTGGCATATTCGAGGAAATTTTGATGAATTTTCAAGTATATATTCATTCCCATGGAGTGCTGTAAATTTACTTAATCCACATACCGTTGAAGAAAGAGGGAAAGAAGCATTATACCGTTTAATTTCAGATAGAAATACTGATTGTAACGAATATATTCCAAGTATTATTGAAATAGAAAAAGATAGTTATCAAGGTGATATATTTATGATATGCTCTGATGGTATTTATTCCGAAGATCAACGAATCTTTGGGAGAAACTCTACAGGTGTATGGGTGAAGTATGATAGCTCAATGAGGATTTTTTTTGAACATTTAAAATGTTTTTTTGAAAAAATAGATTATTCAAGTGAAAAATTGCATGATGCTCTTATTCAATACTTAAAAGAAATAAAAACAGATTTAGATGATGATGCAACACTTGGGGTATTAATAACCAAAAGTACTCTTGAATATCAATTGCGAAAAAGAACTAATATAAATGAAGACAATACAGATAAGTAAATTCAAGAGTAGTTATCTTAATCAGATATTTGATTCTATCTCTTCTATAGAAGTAGAAGATATGGCATTTGATAGGGGAAATTATGGGGAAGTTTATATTAGCAATAAGATTAATGGCAAGACGCTACAGATTCAACAAGTCGTCAAAATATTTATTGATGATGATTCAGGAAGTGCTAAACGAGGTCTTAAAACAATTGAAGAATTACAAGAAAAAATAATCTATACAAATAAAGAATTAAAGAAAATAAATGAAAAACCATTAGAAAATGTAGCTGCCTTGGGTGCACTACCTCAATTTAGTTACGAGGGTATTTTAGATAATAAACCTGTAATTGGCTATTCAGCTAATCTATTGAATAGTGAGAAATGGTTACTATTCGACAAGATATTTAATGAATCTGATCAATTAAAGAAGAAAAAATACAGAAATGAATTTTATAATTTACCTTTAAAAGGTCGTTTAAACATGGCTAGCAATCTTGCTGAAGGTTTTTTATATCTCGAGAAAATGAAGTTTGTATATGCTGATTTAAATCCTAAGAATTTTTTTGTTAATCAAAAAGAGAGTCAACTTTGTTTAATTGATTATGAAGGTGGTGCAGTGATGGACAGCAGAGGTAATATTCCAGAAACTTTGGAAAGCTTGGCGAATGGCTTGCGCCAGAAATTCAAGAACAACTGTTATCAAGTAATAACGGGATAGTAAAAGTTGATTTAAATACTGATACTTGGTCAGTTGCAATTTGTATTCACTTTTTACTGTTTCCATATCACCCACTGTTCTATTTAAAAATTAGAGGGGAAAATGAAAAACAGTATTTTAAAAATTATGAATGGCCGAAGATAAATAAATCGGATTCTAATTTTAGGTATGAAGTAGCTAATGCTTATGATAGCTATTTGTTAAAATTGGAAAATCAAATACCAGAAGAACTATTGAAAGTTATGTCGGAAACGATTAACAAAGGTTATGCAAATCCGAGTAAAAGAGTGAGTTATAGACAATGGGAAAATGCCATACAGGGTCTCGAAATAATTGAATATTTTGAATGTGACAAGAGTCGAATAGAACAAGGTGGTTATGTAAAACTCCATTGGAAGGTGAATAAATCGTGTAAGAAACTAACTCTTTCATTTAATGGTATTATTCTTAATGACATAAAGCAATCTGAATACTCAGTTAAAGTATATACAAACACAACATTCAAATTAATCGCTATAGGTAAAAATAACAAAAAGGTGAGAAAAGAAGTAAGAATACATGCAATCCCTAAACCCAATATTATAGAATTTAAATCTGAACCACAGATGATTATGGGCAACGAACCTGTAGTTATATCTTGGAAAGTCGAAAATGCTCAACAAATAAACATAGACAATGGAATTGGAAAAGTAAATTTAGTAGGTCAACAAAAGATATATACTTCTGATGGAGTAATATATAAAATCACAGCAATAGGAGAATTTAGTTCTGTCACTAAAGAAATTGCTATTCGAATCTTTCCAACACCCTTAATTGAAAGTATGTTTGTTCCGATGCCTGATTTTGAAAGCAAAATCAGCCTTGATCCTGTACAAATAAGTGCTCCTCAAATAGATGTATCTATCAGTATGCCTGGGTTTGATATGGATATACCTGATTTTAATATGGATTTGCCCAATTACAATTTCAATCTTCCTGATTTTAATATGACAACACCGAAATTCATAGAACCTTCGGATGAGTTACTTAAGCATATACACCCCAAAGTATCTATTTTTAATTTAGCAAAAATATATGAGTATATTAAATTCAAAACGACAAGAAGTTAAACAATCTAATAAAGCACAAGATTTCTTTATCTGGTGTGCTGCTGCTGATAAAGAGGTTCTGAATTCATGTCCATCTTCAGAAAGGACTAAATACAACATAATCGGAGCTTCAATATTTATGACATCACTGATGGCGTTTATTTCTGGTAGTTATTTTCTTACATTTGTATTTCCCGAGTCATCTTACATACTTCCAATATTTTTTGGCTTTGTATGGGCATTTCTTATTTTTACGCTTGATAGAAGCATTGTCGTATCGATGAAAGGCGACAATAAATGGATACAAGCAATAAGCCGTTTTATCTTAGCTGGGTTTATAGGTATAGTGGTAGCTACACCAATCGAATTGAGAATTTTTAAAAATGAGATTGAAGCAAAAATAATTGAAATAAATTTAAAGCGAGCGACCGATATTGAAAGAATAAAAAATGACAATACTGAATTAGAAGAACAAAGAAAAAGTAAACAATATGAAAGTATAAGAAAAAAATATAATCTTGAAAAATTAGAAGAAGAAGAGAATAAAACTAAAATAGATTACGATAAACTTGATAAACAGCGTATCCAAGAAGCAGAAGGAACTGCAGGAACAGGAAAAGTAGGAAAAGGTCCTGTATATGCGGAAAAATTAGCATCATTTGGTATAGCTAAGAAAAATTGGGAAGATGCTCAAAAAGCATTGAATAACGCAAGAAAAAAATACGATGATGAAATATCTGGATTACCTAAGGTCTCAAATAATAATAATCCAGATGAGTCAGATAAAGATGTAGACGGTGCAGAAGCAAGAGTAAATGCTTTATATCAATTATCTGGTATGCACTGGTTTATAACGATTTTATTTATCTTAATTGAGTGCTTACCGGTTCTATCAAAACTTATGACAAAGAAAAGTAGTTATGAAGAAGTGCTTAATCAAATTGAAGATAAGATAATGTGTGAGCAAAGAGAACTTCAATCAGTTAGACATACTTTAACTCATGAAAATTTAAAAAGAGCAGAAGAAGCTGGACATTTAAGCGGAGAAGTTTTTCTTCAAAAAAATAAAGATAAGTTAGATGCCGAATTAAAAGCGAATAGAGTAATCCTTAATAAAATTGCTGAATGTCAACAAGAGTTGGCTTTAATGGCACTTGAAAAATGGTATGACAAGGAAAAAGAAAGAGTTGAGGCAAACTATATTAAGTCAAAACCAATTTTGGAAAATATTCGATGGAGAGCAACTAATCTTACTGATGCTATCTATTTCTACTTCAATAGTAGTGGAGAGTTGGAGTATACTGAAAATGGAACAACCGAAAAAGGCAGTTGGAAGTTCGTGAACCCTGACAGAGAAATAGAAATAGAGTTGTCTAAAGTCAAGGAAATTTATACATTACACAACTTCTCTATAGAAAACGTTGATTTAGATAGTAGAGGGACAATAATTCATTTATCAAGAGTATAACAAAAGGAGGACATCTTTATCCGATACATTAATATTGTTGAACAGTTGGCTAAATGGACATCAGCCACCTTGATACATCAGTCATACAAGCTGGTATTTCAAGCCTTGTATGATTGCAGGTGTCAGGCAAGCGTTACAAAATAATAATATGTTAGCAAAATTTAAAGGAAATATATTAGCAAGTTTCAATGGACTTCGGCTTGCAAATAAAAGAAATAGAAGTCCTCAACAGTTTAATAATTGATATTATGAGCGACAAGGCAGACAAGTTCAGAGAAGGAACGGAAAAAGTTAAAGAAAGAATGACTCCTCCACCTCCACCACTTCCACCACCACCGGCTCCTAGTGACAGACCCGATCCTCAACTCGGTTATGATGGTCGTTAATGTGGCCACTCACTCTTTCAAAATTGCATGAATAAATCTAATCGAGTAGGAGAAACGGGATTAGTTCCCGTTTCTCCTCTCAAACCAGCTCACTTTTGTAACATCTAAATATAAGGTAGTTCTTAATTCATAGGCTGATACTTTATTATGCTCCATAGTGCTATTTTTTTCAATTCGTCCAAGTGAAAACACATAGATATATAGTTCAGCTAATTAGAAATGTATGGGTTTTATCGCGTGCATACAATAGAAACCATGAAGATTCTGAGATAAAAGAAGGGTTAATAAATTCTATCCTCATTGAGGATGCAAAATGTAGCATGCCAAAAAAATCATCTAAAATCATTTTTTTTGCAACCTTAATCAATTTGCGGACAAAATGCGGACAAAAATCCAATTTGGCTAAAAATTAAAAATGCTTTAATCGTTTGTTATCAACGAATTAAAGCATTTCACAGGGTACCCAGTGCCGAAATCTACCGGCAACGTTCGTTATCCATACCGTTGGCCCTGTTTGGGATGGAGGCTTGCATAACGAGCCTGAAAAATTAGCAAATTGCTACCGCAATTCATTGTTACTCGCCGTTGAAAACAACTGTAAAACCATTGCATTTCCCAATATCAGTACCGGGGTTTATGGTTTTCCCAAAAAGGAAGCAGCCAGCATTGCTTTCCAAACGGTAACAGATTTTTTATCAGGAAACAACACAATCGAAAAAGTTATTTTTGTCTGCTTCGATGATGAAAACTATAAACTTTTGAATCTATTATTCATACCTTTACGGTAAAGTTGAAAGATAAATTTAAAATCTGATTATATAACATAAAACTACTCCGTAACTTCTTCTGATTTGACATATTTCAGTTCTTTTATTGCAATATCAGAATGAAACGATACTTGATTGAAATGTTCACTTACTTTTAGTCGAGCAATAGTCTCTTCTTCAGATAGTATGCCTGATTCGAATAATTCTATTGTTGTATATATTTTGTCATTGGCAACAGGTCCCATGATAATGTCATGTGTATGACGAACTTCTTTTCGGCAATTTACAACAAATCTAAGCCACTCTACATCAGGGGCAGCAAATAATTTAGATTGACTAATTAAATCATCTTTTACTTCATATATAGTTACAAAAGCACTGGAACCTTTATCTCTGTTTTTTTTCGATAAAGCCCACTTTTTTGCTTGTTCAAAATTTATTGTCGTATAAAAACCTTTTCCAAAATCCGTACTTGTACGCCCTTTTGATATAACAGGATGCTTAACGCGATATGTCGAGCCATGATATAGTTTCATTTTCTTTGTTTTCTATTATTAATATACGCCTGAATATCAGCAATTATATATCTTTCACCTTGTGTGTGTAATGTTTCAAATACTTTTTGAAGGTATTCTAAAACATCATACTTCATAAAAATTTGTAAAGCCTCATCGGCAGGAATGTTCTTGTAGTTCTTATACTTTTCTAAACAGAAGATTTGAAAAAGTAGTTCGGTAGAATCTACGTTTTGAGTGTGTTTTTTTGAAAGTTTCTCTTTCTTTAGCATCTCGTAAAGACTTAAATTACTAAGACTTTGATACCATAAAGAGGAGGATTCAGAAGATAGCTGCCTGTATAGTTCCGATGAATACAAATATTGCAAGGCATCTTCAAGAGTGCATCTTTTCTTCTCAATGATGACATTTACTAACCGCTGTATCTTAAATGGCAATATATTATTATCCATATTACTTTATTCTTTTACAAAGATATGATTAATATTTTGTACTACATCAAATCATTCATACCTTTTTGGATGACGCCACCCTCTAACATCTCCTTGTAAACGGTCTTGAACGAAAGCTGATTGTTCCCTTGGTCATAAACATGAGTGGTAGCATCCAGGCGAGAGAGAAAAAACACTTGTTTTTCTAAACACTTAATCAATACATCTGTCGAAAAAAACTTCTTCCTTAAAAATGTTATAATTTTTTTTGGCTAAAGTGTATTGGTTTTCAATTATTTCATATCTTTAGGGGCTGAAAAGCATTTTATTATGTGTTTTTTAGACTAATGTTATTTTTCATATTATCAACCTATTAAAAAATATTACTATGTCAAACAGGAGAGAATTTTTAAGAAATGCATCCATTTTTACGGTTGGAGGCTTACTGACTGGCCGGATTGGTCATGCTGCTACAAAACAACCTATTGTTGCAGAACCACAGGCAAAGAAGAAAATTGGCTTGCAAATCTATTCATTGTTTAGAGAATTAGATGCTGATATTCCTGGCGGCTTGAAGAAGCTGGCTCAATATGGATATTCTACAATTGAGTTGGCCGGTTATGCCCCCGATGGTAAACTTCACGGTGTTACGTTGCCTGAGTTTAAGAAAATGAGTGATGATGCAGGATTAAAGATTGTTAGTTCGCACTTGAATCCGCCTGTAAGGGAATACACAAAGGAAAACCTGCAGCAGATTAAGGATTTTTGGAAGACAGCAACAGACCATCATGCTGCAATTGGAGTACCTTATCTGGTTCAACCGGGTCAACCACCTACCCGCAGCATCGAAGAAGCACAATTTATTGGTGAGGTATTTACAGAAGCAGGTAAAATCACCAAGGCTGGTGGCATCTCTTTCGGATATCATAACCATGATGGGGAGTTTGCCCGCGTTATTGCAGGAGGAGAGGGACCTTTAGTTGGTCGTCGTGGAGCACCTAATTCACAGATTATTTGGGATATCTATGAAAAAAGTACCGATCCGGCGTATGTACTCTTTGAGTTGGACGTTTACTGGATAATCATGGGTGGACAAGATCCTGTTGATTATTTGAAGAGGTATCCACAACGTATCAAACTGTTGCATATCAAAGATAAAGAAGTACTTGGCGAATCAGGTATCTTGAACTTTGAAAATATATTCAAACAGGCTTATAAAAATGGAGTTATCCAGGATTGGTTTGTAGAATTGGAAGGTCAAAAATCACGTCCTACCCAATTCGAAGGTGTGAAAGCTTGTGCTGATTACCTTTTGAAGGCCAGTTTCGTTAAATAACCGGTAAGAGTGGCGCCCTTTCAAAGAAGGGCGCCCTATACATTAGATAGTTACATATAGTGACATTACATTATTCTATTATACGCGGCATTGTGGGAATTGTTTTCGGGCTTCTGCTGATTATGTGGCCCGGAGAGTTCATGAACTATTTGGCGATAGCCATAGGCGTCTTCTTTATTCTTTCGGGAGTATACTCATGTATTCTCTATTTTCGCAATAAAGAGACGCGTTCATTTGTAATTCCGGTAGTAGCCGTAGGCAGTGCTTTGTTAGGAGCCTGGCTGATCTTATCTCCCCTGTTTTTTGTAAGATTCTTCATGTACTTTTGGGGAGCGCTATTAGTGTTGGCCGGTGTTCAGCAAATCGTATCCTTGGCGCTTGCTCGTAAATGGTCAGTTGTCTCCTATGGGTATTATGTATTGCCGACGCTCATCCTGCTTGCCGGGATACTGGTGCTGGTTCATCCCATTGGCGTGGCCGCTAATACATTAGTAATAATTGGCGTAGTAGGGTTATTATATGGACTCAACGAATTAGTAAGTTGGTACAAGTTTCGTCTTGCAAAAATAGTTGAACCTGATCAAATCATTGATACAGAGGAAGAAACTGATCAAAAAGCCGAAACGTAATAAAACTTAATTATAGCGTTTGTCTGAAAATAGATGAACTTTTCTTTTTTTAGTTGCAGAAAATGCTATATATTTGCAGTCCAAAAAATTATATTCTAATATTTTAATACTTTATAAGACATGACTAAAGCAGATATTGTACGAGAAATCTCTAAGAGTACCGGCATTGACAAACAGACGGTGCTGACAAGTGTGGAATCTTTCATGGATTTGGTAAAAGATTCGTTGGCTCAAGGTGATAATGTTTACCTGAGAGGGTTTGGTAGTTTTATTGTGAAGAAAAGAGCACAAAAGACTGCCCGTAATATTTCAAAGAATACTACGATCATTATTCCGGAACACAACATTCCGTCTTTCAAGCCGGCAAGGACCTTCCATGACAAAGTAAAATAACATGTATAACGTAAATTAAAACAAAAATGCCTAGCGGAAAGAAAAGAAAGAGACATAAGATGTCTACGCACAAGCGGAAAAAGAGATTAAAGAAGAATAGACACAAGAAGAAATAAGTCTTTTTTCATTAGTAGCTCTGAAAGAACAAACTTAATCAGTGACCTTTTAAGTTTGTTCTTTTGTGTATTTGAAAAGGTCTAATAACATAAACCTCTTTTTTATAGTGATAAGTGAATTAGTAGTAGATGTACAACCCAAAGAGGTATCAATTGCCATACTGGAAGATAAAAGCCTTGTGGAACTTCAGAAAGAAGCCCACAATGTTTCATTTGCCGTCGGCGATATCTATATCGGTAAAGTTAAAAAACTAATGCCCGGGTTGAATGCTGCTTTTGTTGATGTAGGCTATAAAAAGGATGCATTTCTTCACTATCAGGACTTAGGCCCTAATTTTAATACCCAACAAAAGTTCCTGAAACAAACATTAAGCGACCTCAAAAAGCAACCCGCTCTTTCGAAAGTCCAGATACTCCCGGAAATAGATAAAGACGGAAGTATCAGTGATGTGCTTAAGGTTGGACAGGAAGTATTAGTACAAATTGCCAAGGAACCGATCTCAACAAAAGGACCTCGATTAACGTCCGAGCTTTCATTTGCCGGAAGGTATATCGTTTTGATACCTTTTTCAGAGAAAGTATCAGTTTCCACTAAAATCAAATCGAATGAAGAACGCGCTCGTTTGCGACAACTAATTCAAAGTATCAAACCGAAGAACTTTAGTGTAATTGTACGTACCTCTTCGGAAGGCAAACGCGTAGCTGAACTCGATCATGAGATGAAGACATTGGTGAAGCGATGGGAAGACAACATTGTAAAAGTAAACAAGGTAAAGGCGCCCGCCGTTATTTATGAAGAAACAGCCCGAACTGTGGCGCTTCTGCGTGACATTTACAACCCATCGTTCCAAAACATCCATGTAAACGACAAAGACGTTTATAATAACATACGCGATTATGTGAGTCTGATTGCCCCGGGGCGCGAAGATATCGTTCAACTGTATACAGGTGAGCTTCCGATATTCGACAACTTCGGGATTACCAAACAAATCAAATCACTGTTCGGACGTACTGTGACTTACAAAAGTGGAGCTTATCTGATAATTGAGCATACGGAAGCGATGCACGTGATCGACGTGAACAGCGGTAATCGTTCCAAAGGAAGCGATGCCCAGGAAAAAACTGCCATCGACGTAAATATTGCGGCTGCTGATGAGATAGCACGCCAGCTTCGTCTTCGCGATATGGGCGGTATCATTGTCATAGATTTCATCGACATGGCAGAACCGGCTAACCGACAAAAGCTCTATGAGCATACGGCAAAAGCCATGGCGAATGATCGGGCCAAGCATAATATCTTACCCTTAAGCAAGTTTGGACTGATGCAAATAACTCGGCAAAGAGTTCGTCCGGCTATGGATGTTACTACATCAGAGAACTGTCCCACTTGTTTTGGAACAGGAAGGGCAAAACCATCCATCCTCCTTACAGACGATTTGGAAGGTAAAATTGAGAGCTTAGTGAATAAGCATAATGTGAAGAAATTCTCCTTACACCTGCATCCTTATGTTGCAGCTTTTGTGAATAAAGGTCTTTTTTCTTTGAAATGGAAGTGGAAATTCAAATACACGCGTGGTTTGAAAGTGATCCCCGACCAAAGTCTATCCTTTCTTGAATATAAGTTCTTCGACTTTGACAAGAATGAGTTCGACATGAAAGAAGAAAAAGAAATCAAGTAATTAACTCATCAAGCGAGAGTTTCGGTTTTGACACCGAAACTCTCGCTTTTTTTATTTCCCATTAACTACAACGAACAACCAGCTCCTCCTGCCGTATTGTCATTTTTTTTGTCAGCAGTAGAATCATCTAAGTCAGAAACTGTTTTGGCATACTATTTGTACATAGCAGAGTGAATACAATTATAAAGTGAGAGCAAATAAATAAAATAATAATTTAAAATATATATTAGTTATGGGAAAAATAATTGGAATAGACTTAGGTACAACCAACTCATGCGTTGCAGTATTGGAAGGCAATGAACCGGTTGTGATTGCTAACAGCGAGGGAAAAAGAACAACCCCCTCTATCGTAGCATTTATTGAAGGTGGCGAACGTAAGGTAGGCGATCCGGCTAAACGTCAGGCAATCACCAATCCTGAAAAAACAATATTCTCTATCAAACGTTTTATGGGAGAGACTTACGACCAGGTACAAAAAGAAACCAATCGCGTACCTTATAAGGTAGTTCGCGGCGACAACAATACGCCTCGCGTTGATATTGACGGGCGCCTTTACACCCCACAGGAAATATCGGCCATGATTCTTCAGAAAATGAAGAAAACAGCCGAAGACTATTTAGGTCAGGAAGTAACCGAAGCTGTTATCACCGTACCGGCTTACTTTAGCGATGCACAACGCCAGGCCACAAAAGAAGCCGGCGAGATTGCAGGATTGACAGTTCGCCGTATCGTAAACGAACCGACTGCCGCTTCTCTGGCTTACGGTTTGGACAAAACCAGCAAAGACATGAAGATTGCCGTTTTCGACCTTGGTGGTGGTACGTTCGATATCTCTATCCTTGAATTAGGCGACGGTGTATTTGAAGTGAAATCTACCAATGGTGATACCCATCTGGGTGGTGACGACTTCGACCACGTTATTATCGACTGGTTGGCAGAAGAGTTCTTGAACGATGAAGGCATCGATTTGCGTAAAGACCCGATGGCTTTGCAACGTTTGAAAGAAGCTGCTGAAAAAGCAAAGATTGAATTATCAAGCACTACCAGTTCAGAAATCAATTTGCCGTATATTATGCCGGTAAACGGAATACCCAAGCACTTGGTTAAAACCCTTACACGTGCTAAGTTCGAGCAATTGGCAGATAGCTTGATTCAGTCTTGTATAGAACCCTGTAGCAAAGCATTGAAAGATGCCGGTTTGAGTACTTCGGATATCGATGAAGTTATCCTCGTAGGTGGTTCAACTCGTATCCCTGCCGTACAAAGTGTAGTAGAAAAGTTCTTCGGCAAAACACCTTCAAAGGGTGTAAACCCCGACGAAGTAGTAGCCGTAGGTGCAGCTATTCAGGGAGGTGTTTTGACAGGCGAAGTAAAAGACGTATTACCGCTCGATGTTACCCCGCTGTCTCTGGGTATCGAAACCATGGGTGGAGTAATGACCAAGTTGATTGAATCAAACACGACAATCCCGACCAAGAAATCGGAGACCTTCACCACGGCTGCCGACAATCAGCCCTCAGTAGAAATCCATGTATTACAAGGCGAACGTTCATTGGCAAGAGACAATAAATCCATCGGCCGCTTCCACCTCGACGGAATACCTGCTGCTCAACGCGGTATACCTCAGATTGAAGTAACCTTCGATATTGATGCCAACGGTATATTAAATGTATCCGCCAAAGATAAGGGTACCGGCAAGGTACAAAGTATCCGCATCGAAGCATCCAGTGGACTGAGCGATGACGAGGTAAAGAGAATGAAAAACGAAGCTGCCGCCAATGCCGAATCCGACCGCAAAGAAAAAGAACGGATCGACAAGCTGAACCAAGCAGACAGTTTGATTTTCCAGACCGAAAAACAATTAAAAGACCTGGGCGACAAGCTCCCGTCCGACAAGAGATCGCAAATAGAATCTGCGCTCGCAAAATTGAAAGACGCTCACAAAGCACAAGACATAGCCGCCATCGATGCCGCTACAACAGAGCTTAACACCGTTTTCCAAGCCGCAAGCCAAGATTTGTATAATGCACAAAATGCCCAAGCTGGCCCCCAGCCCGGCCCTGACTTCAGTCAGCAGGCCAACAATGCCGGCAGCAACAAGCCCAATGATGGTGGTGTAACTGATGTTGATTTTGAGGAAGTAAAGTAAACACATCCCCGTGTTATATATATCAAAAGTCCCCTCCTTGTAATAGGAGAGGGCTTTTTTAATGTACTTATACCACAAGACCCTAATGAATTTTACAGAACAAATGTACCTGGCTTAGCGGCAAACCTACTGTCTCGTCCTGTTATATTGTGAGGGAATCTGTATATTTGTGCGCGTGAATTTGTATACATCAAATATTGTATGGCATGAAGGATGAGGGGATGGATAGGAGGGACTTTCTTCGGGTGGCGGCGATTGCCGGGGTGGGGATGTTTTTAGGGCAGGGGGAATTTGCCTCGGCAAATCCTGTTTGTGACTTGAATAAAGGAATCCCTGTTCGTTGGTTAGGCAATACGGGGATTGAGCTTCCTGTTTTGAGTATGCGGTTGGATCGGCCTTCTAACCAGAATCTTCTTCGAAGGGCTTATGATGCAGGGATACGGTATTTTGACTCGGCTTATAGTTATCAGAATGGGCGTAATGAGGAGCAACTGGGGCGGTTTTTTGAAGGAAAACGGCGAGACAGTTTTTATGTCTCTACGAAAGGGATGTTTCCGTATCCTTTGAGAGGGGATTTCGAGCGGGTGATGTTGGAAAAACTTGATATTAGCCTTAAGAGACTGAAAATCGACTTCTTGGATATCTATTATACACATAATATCCAACTCCCTGAGAAGATAACGCATGAGCGGATTCTTCGTTTCCTTCAGAAAATCAAAACGGAAGGGAAAGCACGGTTTGTTGGTTTCTCGACGGATGGACAAGATCCGGAGATTATTAATGCGGCTGTGGATAGCGGAATTTATGATGTCGGGTTAATCAATTACAATTGCCGGATGAAGGAACTGAAGGCGAATGAAGAAGCGATTGAACGTGCTGTACGTGCGGGTATGGGGATTATTTCCATGCACAGCATGGAAGGAGAATCCAGAAGCAACGACCTGGCCGGTTTGAAATGGATCTGGCAAAACAAAAATATAACAACAGTTATTCAGGGAGTGACGAATTACAACGACTTGGAGGAATGTCTGGCAGTTACGTCGTGAGATTTTTTGACTTTTGCTACAAAAGCGCAAAAGCCTCCCTTGGAAATAAATCCAAAGAAGGCTTTCAGAATCAGAGGGTAATTGGTAGCCCCTGTTAGAACTTATAGGCCAGCCCTGCCGAAATCAGCAGCCTGTCCCATGTGCTGCCGAGCTTGTATTTCAGTTCGGCGTTGAGGATGAGTTTGTCGGTGAGTCCATAGTCGATGCCGCCGCCGATGTTGAAGCCAAATTCCGAAGTCGATGCGCTACCTCCGTAACTGCCGTATTCGCCCAAATCGACTTCAGCACTGGCGCTTGTACCTAAAAATCCCAAACCGGCTAAAGGATAAACCGTAATCTTGTCGGCAACGGAGAATAAATAATGCGCATTTGCGCTCAAATCCCACATGCTTACGCTCGTTTCAGCCAATCCCGATATGCCCTGTTTCTTGGGCAGGAAGTACGTAAACGAACCTTCCAACCGGATAGGACTTGTTACGTTGTACTGGAACTTGGCTCCGATACCGAAATTGGTAAAGCTGTCGCCAGAACCCAGTACCAGGTTACCACCCGCAGCCATATCGCCTTTTTCCTGTGCATTGGCTGCCACACTCATTGTTACTAACGCGATTGCTACAACCGCCACTTTTTTTAAAACTCTTTTCATTTTCATTTGAACTTTAATTTAATTGTGAATAAAAAATAAAAATTAATTGTAAATAAAATATTTAGTACTAAAATTTTCAACTCTCAACTTTCAACTCTCCATTATCCAAAGGCTTCATATTATCCCTTATTTTAAGGAACTCCTTTTGTGCCTCTTCCAATTTGCGGAGCGATTGCATAAAGCAGTGATACTCCTGGTCGGGAATATAAATGACCTGGTCGTCATCCGGCCATTCATCTTTCCGGTCTTTATTTTTATCGTCCATACTTTTTCAAATTACGAATTTCAAATTACGAATTACGATTAAGGAATATTCCGCATCGTAATTCGTAATTTTTAATTGATTAAAACCCGAAATACGTACTCTTTAACAGCATTGCCGCAAGCACAAACGAAAGGAGTGCCGACACGACAATGGTTACTATCAGGCTGACGACGAAATACGAGGTCTGCTTGTCGGCGGGGGCTTTCATCATCGGCTGCAAACCGATATAAAGCAGGTACAGGCCGTACAGTCCCGCAAGCGACGTGAGCCACGAAAGCGAGGGCAACAGGTAGAACACTCCCCCGGCAAACATCGGCGTATAGGCGTATGCCACGAGCGAAAAGGCGCGGTCGAAGTCCTTCCTTGTCCCGAAATTCTCTGCCAATGCATTGATGACAAAGGCGGTTATGTATGTTCCGCCGAGCATCGCCGCGTACTGCACGATTGCCTGACGAAAACCCCAGCTTACGGAGCTGACATGATGCCCCAGCACCGAATAGCCAATCAGCCCGTAACCGATAAAGGCTGCCACAGCGGGTATAATCGCCAGCGGCACGACATACGAGGTAAACACTTTTGCGTGAGGCGCGTTTTCCGCCTCGATGGTCTGCCACTCTGTTTTGGGGCTGACCAGGATACTTTTGATTCTGCTTACTAATTCCATACTTTTTTAATTACGATTTACGAATTACGAATTACGAAACAACGTCCGGCGTAGCCAATTACGATATGGAATATTCCTTAATCGTAATTCGTAATTTTTAATTTTTAATTCATCTCCACCAACTCAATTACGCTCTGCAACTTGTCCTTGTTGTAGGTTTCTGTCCGGACGGCGCCGACGCCGGGCGCATACCACGTGATTTGCTTGCCTGCCGTCTTGATGCCCATAGCCGAACTGTTTACCATTTGCGATACTTTGGCGCAGGCGAACGTGCCGGCTTCGACGCTAATTTCCTCGATTGCCACACATTCTCCTTCGGTCATGGCGGCGGAAGCCTTGATAAAGCCTATCTGCATTTTCACTTCCGAATCCTTGAGTTTCTGCCCCGGTTTCAGGTCGGAAGGAATCTCGACGGCTACGCCTGCCGCTTCGCCGCCCTGCCCGATATTGCCCAGCATGCTTTTGAGGTCTAATCTCAGCACACCGTCTTTTATCTGCACCTGGTAACTGAGTTCGACGGGCGGATTGGTAGATTTCCGCTTCTTGTCCAGCACTTCCGTTGTATATGAAACGGTCATCTCGTTACCCGTTCCTTCCACATCCTTAATAGTCTGTTTCGAGTAACTCTGCACCTTTCCCTTGGCATCCTTTTGCGCGTATATCTGCACTAATCCCTCTTTTACGGGAAAATACGGATTTTGCGCCTTTACATTCGCAGTCGCCATTACTGCCATAACTAAAAATACATACATTCTTGTTCTCATAATCTTCTTTTTTAATTACGAATTACGAAAGTTGAAAGCATCGTAATTCGTAATTCGTAATTTTTAATTGATTTTAATAAACTCTACCCTGCGGTTTTTTGCCCGTCCTTCGTCGGTACTGTTGTCGGCAATGGGTGAGTTTTGCCCTTTGCCTGCGCTTGTGAGGCGGTCTTTGGTGACGCCCGTTTCCACTAATTTATCGAGAACGGCTTTTGAACGGGCGTCGGAAAGCGTCTGGTTGGTAGCTGCCGAGCCGGTGTTGTCGGTATGGCCCTCGACGGAGAATTTGAAGTCGGGATTGTCCGTCATCAGCTTGGCGATGCGGTTGATTTCGCCCATTGATTCGGGCTTGATCGTGCTTTTGCCTACATCGAACGTGATGCCGTAGGTGATGATTTTGCCGTCGGTCATCATGCGGTCGTATAGAGGGACTGCGCCTTTGGCAATGCGGAAATTGGTGAAATGAAATAATCCGTATCCATTCTGCACCGACAAATCAAACCAACCCGGAGCCGCAACCACATTCGGAACATTCATCACACGCACTCCATTAACATAAACTTTCCATGCCCGTTTGTTGAATGATATGGCAAAATGCTGCCATTGGTCATTACCTACCGTTACTTCTGCATCTCCTCTACTTTGCCCGCTACTTGTTTGCCATTTGTAATTAAATCTCTTATCTTTCGATTGACTTGCTTTCGACATTTCCATCAACGAATTGTTTTTGTCAGGCTCGTAGAATGTTACTTGAAACCAAACATTGTATGCTTGTTCTGCTGTCGGCTGTAAAAAATCAAATTCAACGGTAAATACATCGCCCAGATAATTTTTAAGATTCTTCATCAAAGGCCCTATGCTAGTCCCTCTTTTGTTGATAAAAATGGCTTTTTTGCCGTTTACGCTTACCACTTCGGAAGTTCCTTTGTATAAATCCCATTGTGAGGGAAACTCGCCCAATTGCTCACTGTCCATCGGGTCGTCAAAAATAATCTCATCCCCCGGTACAAAGTCACTTTTGGCATACGCCATTTCTGCGGCTTTCACGCCTTTGGGTGTGTCCTGCTGACTGTCGGCGGATTCACCGCTTTCGTTTTCGGCGTCATTGCCGGACTGCTTTTTGTCCGACGGTTTCTTGCCGCCCTTGCTCTCGCTGCCGTCCTTGTCTTTGTAGGTGTTCGGGTCGGTGGCTTTGTCGATGCCTTTGCTAACCGCTTCATCGGTTTTCTGCTCCGCTTTGCGGACGGTGGCATTCTTGGCTGCGTTCTCGACGGCTTTGCCCAAACGCTTGCCGAACTGCGCTTCTGCGTTGCCACTCGCAAACAGGAGCGCAACGATTACGAATAAAAATTTTACTGATTTCATTGTATTCTGATTATTTAAAAATGACCGATTACTTTTTTGATGTTTGCCCACTGTATGGTGGCATTTCCGTTCGTAAACTGTACCTGGTCGGCATAGTAGTCCCAGGTTTCGCCTACCGGTCTTCCTGCCTGAAACGCTACAAGGAAATGGACGAAAAATGTTCCCGTTTGGTTAAACCGCCTTTCGGTAGCCTCGTAATGCCAGGAGGAAAGAAGCCCGTCGTATCTCTGGTTGGTATATCCGCCCACAGGCAATGCCAGGTAGTCGCTTTCGTGGGAAGTCGACTGTTCGGGGTCGTAGCCCTTGCCCAGCGGTTTTGCCCTCAAAGCGTCATCATACACTCCGTTATCCCCTATTTTATAGGGATAATCAAGAATTTCAAAATCAATACTGCCTTCATGAATGCCGGGAACGCCTTCGATGCGGAGGATACCGTTGCCGCCGTAGTCGTGGAGGATTTCAAAGTCCTTTGTGAAATCGAACGTGTTGTCGCCTTTTTTCAGCGTTACCTTGTTTTTGCTGATAAAGTGGAAATACATGTCGCCATCTAACTTCGGAATGGTTGTCAGCAGGATATACCCCTCGCCGCCCGGATAAAAATACTCGCCGTTGCGCGGGTCGCCTATAAGCGGTGAGGCAATGCCGTTCATCAACGTGCCTAATGCCACGCCGTCGCCGATGCCCTCGTACTGTACGGGTTTGGCGGTGTAAACAATCACCGAGCCGCCCATTCCGTTCGTTTCGTTGGGCAGGCTGGTAATCTTGACGGTTACGTTGTCTGTAACTTCTTCCGGTTCTCCGCCATCGTCACACGAGGCGAAGCCAATCGTTAGCGCCGTCGCAAGGACAGCCATTTGTTTGAATTTAAACTGTTTCATTTTATTTGTCATTATTGAATTTTACTTTTGTCATTTCGTTTATCAATTAAACTGTTACTCATTGCGCCCGCGCATTGGCAAAGGTCTTGATGCTGATTTCTATCATTCCTCCGCTTCCCGTTTCTTTGATATACGAGCGTCCGCCGCAAGCCATCGCTTCTGCACGTACAGGCGGGTCGTCGTCACGTCGGGGACATTGATAGGAATAGCGCATTTTTACGTTGCGCAGGGATACGCTTAATTCCCCATCATCGGGGTCAAAGTAGAGCGCTTCGTTGTCCGAAGGCTCGTCGGGGTCGAGGTCGCCGCCTTTGTCGCACGAGGCGAAAGCGACTGTTGCCGCGAAAAGGGCAACCATTGTCGCCACATTCTTCAAATTGATTCTGATACTTGTTTTCATTTTTCGTTTTCTATTTATAATACATATTTTTAATTTTCAACTCTCAATTGAATTTGACGCTGCAAAGTTCGGGAGTAAAAAATTGCTACGCTACCCTCAAATGAGGGTATCGACGGAAACTTTGTACCGGTTCACACAAAAAAAGCGTGTAAACCTTTGATTGATTGGTTTACACGCTTGTTAAATTAAATTCGTTTGAGAGTTGCGTCAAGCCGACATTTTAATTTCTTCTGAAAAAATCTTCTGAAAATGGCCGTAGATAATTGTACGAAAGCGGTATTTCAGGATAAGTTTCTATGAACTTCCTGTATTTGCCTGTTTTTATCAAATTCGCGTCGTATTTTACTTCTATGGCAAACGGATTTTCTATATTGGGCAAAATCAAATCCACTTCATTATTATCGGCAGTGCGCCAAAAAAGAACCTCATCGCTGCCGTAGTTGTCGCAAAGCGTCTTGTAGCATACGGTTTCCCAAATCATTCCCTTGTCGATACGCTGGTCGAGCGTCTGGAAGCTGTTCAGCAAACTGTTTAACATTCCGGTATCAAGCAGGTAAACTTTGGGCATTTTAGTCAGTTCTTTCCGCAAATTGCGGTAAAACGGACTGACTAACTCGATGTGAAAGCATTTGCGCAAAACTGTTATGTAACGATTGACCGTTTCGTTTTTTATCCGCAAGGTCAAAGACAGTTCATTAACATTCAACAGGTTTCCCGATTGACTTGCCAGAATCCGGAACAGGCGGTAAAAAGCCGCTTCGTTTTGTACACCGGATTCGAGCATATCGCGTTTTACAAACGAGTCGCGTATTTCCGCCAGCCGGGCTGTCTTTTCCTTGCGGTCGGTTTCGGTAATTACAGCAGGATAGCCGCCGTAAAGCATATACGTTTCCCATTCCTGTTGCAGCATATTGATATGCAGCGACCGCGCTTTTTCATTCGTTTTTATCCGGCGAACATCTTCCAGCAAATCCTGCCGCTCGCGCAAGAGCAGGTATTCGTCGAAAGAACAGGTCGGTAAACGGAAAATCCGCTTTCGCCCCGCCAATGAATCATGGAAAGCATCGTCAAGATAAAATGCGCTGCTGCCTGTCGCTATGATTTTGATTTTCTGCGCATATTCATCATACAGCAGTTTCAGGAAATTCGACGGGTCTTTCAGATATTGCACTTCATCGACAAAAACTACCGTGCGCCTGTCCGTATCGGGAAGGTAGGGCAACACATTAAGTGGCGTGGCGTCAAATTCAGCCAGGAGCGACTTGTTTTCCAGATTGAAAAACAGCGTCGACATTTGCACCGCTTTGCAATGCGATTCAAGTTGCCGCATCAGGGTCGATTTGCCCGTTTGCCTCGCGCCTGTGATAATACTAAATTCCTTTTTATCAATGTGCTGCAATAAGGATTGAAACAGATTTCTTTGCATGATTTTTTCCTGCAAAAGTAATATATATCTTTCAATCCTGCAAATATACAGGTAAAATTATCCGATATTTTAATCCTGACACAGGTAAAATTATCCGATATTTTACACTGCATGAAGGTAAAAATATCGTTTTAATGCGTGTAAACCAATATGTCAAAGAACGCTTATTTCAATTACGAATTAAAAATTACGAATTACGAATTTTCAACGCTCCTCTTAGTAACGTTACTAACGACCGTTTAGTAACGTTACTAATTGTCTCAACTAATCTTGAGGGCTTGATAACATTTGACTGAAATTAAATTGTTTCATTGTTTTGTCCTTCCTGTTACTTTAGTTTGGAAATAAGAACTCCCGCCTGACCTTGTGCCCAATTTAAATACACACCGTAACCTGCGGCATTTTTTGCCGAATAGGAATACATATCGCCGTCGCCCTCGTAGGCTTCTATATTGAAGCCCGCTTCCTTTACTTTTGCGGCATAAGCCTTTACCTGTTCAAGCGTGGCATTGTTAAAGTTGGCGCTGTATCCAAGCTGTGATTCTCCTGCTGCACTAATGGAAATATCAGGCTTGGGTACTTGCTTTGTATAATCGTTGCTTTCCCATCCACTACTGACGCTTTTTGCTTCCACAACGCTTTCCGTCTGTTTTTGAATGTTTTCGACAGTACTCGGTTTGCTTCCACCGCCGCAAGCGGTCGTCATTACGAGGCAGGTAACCGCAGTCGCCACGTTCCTCAAAAAATCTAACTTTGTCATATTTGTGAAATTTATTAAGTGATTAAAATTTACTGATGAATATTTGTGAAAGTGTCTCCTTCGCGGAAATGCAGATGCAGTTTGTCCCAGTCAGGCTTGCCGACAACGAGTTTTGTTACTTCATACCTCTGGCTGTCTTGTCCGTGTCCGGTGCTGCCTGTATATATCCGTTCAAATTTGAGCGTGAAACCCGTAGCGGGGTCAACCCAGAACGTCAGGTCGTATTCGCCATTGGCATCGCGGTCTTGATAGACGTCGCACATAATATCCATTACTTTTTCGCTTCGCACATAAAATTCGGTTACATCAGTATTATTGGGCATTTCGTAAAATTCGGGATGTCCTGCGATGTCGTGTAGTAAGTACATATAGACATAAGCCGTATGTCCTTTGTAGTTCGATACCCAGGCAGCAAACTCGCCAAGCGGGTACTCGTAATTGTTGTAATCTTCGGTACGCCAGTTAACGGCATTGTCGTGATCGGGGTCGGCGCTTTCGCTGTCGGTAAACCATTGAGCGCTGCCGTATTCAGCGTACATTACCGTTCCGTTAGCGGCTGTGGTTTCAATTACCCATTGCTCGCGGTCGTCTAGCATAAGCCCCCAATAAATTGAGGAATATTTTTTGTTTTCGTAAGCTTCAGCTATGGACGTTCCCCAAACGCTTTTTCCTTTATTTGCATCAATTGCGCCACCGTTATACTCGACAAAATATTCCTTAACAGGCTTGTTATAAGTAATGTACTTCTTTACCGTCGGACAATCGTCGGGCAGCGTGATTGTTACCATCCATTCGGCTGTCGTGCCATCGGGCGTGGTGAGCTTGTAAACAACCGCATCGGCGAAGTTTTGAGCGGTTTTGCCGCTTTCCTGCGCTTTGCCGTCAACGGTAGCGATTGTGCCTTCGGGCGAGAGTTTGAATGCAGGCGCAAGCGAGGCAAGGTTTGTCCCGCACTCGGCTACGGCTTTTACGGTACGCTTTTTAGCGTCAATGTCGGACGCGCCGCGCTGATTGGCGAACGAAAATTCGACAAAGGCGGGAGCGTCGGTAGCGGGTTCGTCGGCAGGTTCGCACGAGGCGAAAACTGTCGTTGCTGCGAGGCTGGCAATTATCGCCACCACATTCTTCAAAAAATTCACTTTTGTCATACTTGAAAAAATTAAATTTACTGATAAATATTTACTGTTTTAGTGAAAGCATTTTCGGGAACAGTTTCCGAAAAATGAGTGGCGACACGACCTCCCGTCAGTACATTATTCAGGTAAATTGCCTCTTTGAACTCAATATTGTGGTAGCCCGCAGACAGTATGTAACTGCTTTCGGTTCCCGAGCGCCAAACATTGCAGGTATAGCCGGCAATGGCTTCATCGGGCAAAACAAAACATATTGCAAAGCATCGGGTTTTTTCGCAACATCCTTGTACTTTGACCTGTCAAAATGGGTTGCTTCGTGTTTTGCATTTGACGCTACTGTGCCATTGTTGCTCACGTCAGCCCAGCCCAGTTCCGCTGTCAGAGTAGTGTATGAAAAATACGTGCGGGCAATATCATCTGCTACCGCAACAGTATGATATGTCGGTTGGCCGGGAGGCGACACCCAAGTATCCCGCCTGAATTTTTTGTTGCCATCAGTGAAATCAAAACACACAATTATTTTGACAACATCGGCGGTTATGTTTCCAAGCGGTTCGTACTCTATCATTGCCTTGTTGATGACAATTTCAGCCGGATTATTATTGCCGTCTCCATTGCCATCCCCGTCTCCATTTCCATTGCCGTTAGAGCCATTTGAATCAATTTCGCCCTCTATGTCGGGTACTGTACTGGCTATGTCCGAAACATCAAGCGATGTAATCCCCATCTGGGATAGAACGGTGTGTTGATATAGCTGCACCTTATCCTGTCCGATGAGAATGTTTTGGAGGGTGGAAACGCCCAAAGCGCTGTATCGCCAAACGATACCTATCTTGTTGTTCCCCGAATAGAGGTATGCCCAGGAGCCTCCCAAAGCCCAGGTCATCGCCTGGTCGCTGCCGGTGGATACATCGGGAAAATTGCCGCTGCTGCTTCCTGTCCAGCTTATGGAGTTCTCGCCGAGATTCAGGGTGATTCCTCCCACTCCCTCATGGACACTCGGATACACTCCCCGGTACTGTGATGCAACATTGGTTCCGCGACTGTTGCCCGTCTTGTCGCCTGTATCCGGGTCTTCCTTTTCGCACGAGGCGAAAATCATTGTTGCTGCGAGGCAGGCAAAACTGATTGCCATATTCCTCAAACTGATTCTGAAACTTTTCATTTCTTTATTTTGATTTATATTATACTATGTTTAATTTTCAATTCTCCATTGAGTTTCATGGTGCAAAGTTCGGGAGTAAAAAATTGCCGTACTACCCCCCATTTGAGGGTTTTTTAAATCAGGTGTGCAAAAACCCTCAAATGAGGGTATCGGATAACGGTTACCCATGCGCAGGTAATTTACGATGGCGATTTCGATATCAACCCGGCAAAAAACGGCGTGATGAATTTCAGGCGTTTTTTGCATGATTTAATAAAAAACCCTCAAATGAGGGTAGCGCAGGAAATTTGTATATACTACCTTTGTTCTCGAAAACATTGCATAATTTTAAATATATACAAAATGGAAAAAATTAGTTCACAGAAAGAAAGCCTGCTTATAGAGGCTTTGAAAAAGGAAGTGCAAGCATTAAAGAATGGAATGGAGACGAACAGCCTCAAGGAGCAGATTATCGCCCATATTTTGCAGACGCAGGATAAGGCGAAGCTTGTAAAAATTGCGGAAACGGTGCGGAATATATTAAATCCCGTAAGGGAAAGAGATATCGAACCGGAATCGACAGCACAAGGAAACGGATAAGATGCGCCGGTTCGGGTTTATGCTCTCGCTCTTCCTGCTGCTTTCCTGCGGGATGGCATTTGCCCAGGCTTTCCGCCTGGACAGCCTGCTGCAACTGCTTCCCGCTACAAAAGCGGATACCAATGCCGTACTTCTTTATATGAACATCGGCAGGCAATACCGTAACGCTGGGGATTTAAAAGCCGCCGAATATTATCTAAAAGCCCAGACGCTAAGCCGGAAGCTGGGTTATATGTACGGCCTTTTTGAATCTTCCGACGGCTATTCAATTGCATTGAGCCGACATGGACTGCATGATTCGGCATTGGCGGTGAACAAAGAAATGCTGATCCTGGCACTCAAGCAGTTTAACGCTTATCAGGCTGCCGTCGAGAAGTGGAATATCGGAGCGCGCTATGTCAGTAAAGGATTTAATGAAACGGCTCTGTCTTATTTCATGGATGCCCTGTCCTATTTTGAGAAAGAAAACCGTCGGGAAGAAATGGGGGATTTATACAAACTGATATTAGTGATTTATTCCCGCATGGACAGGCACGAAGACGCTATCCGGTATGGAGAGAAAGCCCTCGCACTCCCTAACGACACACTTGGTTTTGCGTATGGAAGGACTCTGTCGAACCTGTCTGTAAGCTATTCTTCTCTTAGTCTCCCGCAGTATGAAAAGGCTATGGAGTACCTGCAAAAAGCGCTTCGTATTGCAGTCTTGAACCATGATTCCGTTTTGGAATCCGAAGTTTTTCTCAATATCGGAAATATTCATTTCCGCAACAACCGCATCGCCGAAAGCGAAAAATATTACCACAAAGCCCTCGTGTTTTTCAAAGAAGACACCCATCCAACTGGTTTTTGCATAGCCAACATCGGCCTGGCAAAAATCGCCATGTTCCGTAACGACTTGGCAAAAGCGGAGGCAATGGCGCTGAAAAACCTCGAAATCGCCCGCCGCCGCGGAATACGCCTGGAAGAGAAAAACAACCTCTCGTTCCTCTGGGAACTCTCCGCCGCAAAACACGACTGGGATGCCCGCCTCCGCTACAAGGCCGCTTTTGATTCAGTACAAAACCTTGTCGTAAACGAAACCATGCTCCGCGCCGCCGAAGAATTGGAGGTCAAATACGAAACCGAAAAGAAAGAAACGCAAATAGCTACGCTCGAAGAAGAAAAGCAACTGATGATTTGGCTCGGAATTGCCACAGGCGCGGCATTACTGTTGATATTGGCGACATTCTTTTTCCTCTGGCGATGGACGGTGCAGAAGAAATGCCTTGCCGAAAGTCAAAAGGAATTAGCCGATCGCCAAATCAAACAGCTGGAACAGGAAAAACAGTTGATCGCCACGCAAGCCGTACTCGACGGCGAAATACAGGAGCGCACCCGCCTCGCCCGCGACCTGCACGACAGCTTAGGCAGTATGCTCACGGGAGCAAGGATGAGCATCGAAAGCCTGAAAAACGACGCCCTGCTGGGAAAAACCGATATAGCGAATTTCGACAGCGCCTTGAAAATACTCAACGATTCTTCGCATGAACTCCGCCGCATAGCCCATCACCTGATGCCTGACGCGCTTTCGCGTTTCGGACTGAAAACCTCGGTGGGTGATTTCTGCGATGCGCTGTTTGCCGTTAAATTCCTCTGGTACGGTGACGACACACGCCTGAACCCGAAAACGGAAGAAATGATATACCGGACTGTCCACGAGTTGGTAAACAACGCTTTGAAACATGCCCACGCCTCGCAAATCTTCGTGCAAATCATTCAGGAACCCAACCGCCTTGCCTTTACCGTACAGGACGACGGCTGCGGTTTCGATCCGGAGACCGCCACCGAAGGCATGGGACTGCAAAACATCCGCACCCGCGTAGCTTCGTTCGGCGGCATTATGAACATCGTCTCAAAAGCCGGTGAAGGAACGGAAACAAATATAGAATTACGAATTACGAATTAAAAATTACGAAGGATGAAAAAAGATAATTTGATACAAGAAAAATCATTTGCCTTTGCAATCAGGACAGTGAAATTATATCAATACCTGTGCGAAGAAAAAAAAGAATATATTTTGTCTAAACAATTGCTTCGCAGTGGTACTTCTGTTGGAGCTAATATTGAGGAATCCATCGGAGGTCAATCTGATGCTGACTTTCTGTCAAAAATCAGCATCAGTTATAAAGAAGCAAGAGAAACCATTTACTGGATAAAACTGTTGTCCGCCACCGGATATTTGAATGACATTCAAACACAGAGCATGTTGTTTGATGCCGAAGAAATATGCAAAATTCCCGGCAAAATCCAAATAACACTAAAAAACCGTAATTCGTAATTTTTAATTCGTAATTGATATGATAAAAGTTGCGATAGTAGATGATCACCGGATAGTTATTGACGGACTGGAAAAAATTGTTGCCGAATCGGGCATCGCCGTACTGACAGGAAAAGCCGGTACGGTAGCCGGATGCCGTGAAATGCTGAAGGCCGGGCAGCCGGACGTGCTGATGCTCGACGTTGGCCTGCCCGACGGTAGCGGCATGGACTTGTGTCCCCAACTCAAAGCGGAATACCCGGCAATGAACATACTGATGCTGACCAGCTATGCCGAATATGCGGTTATCTCGCATGTACTGAACAACGGCGCATCGGGTTATATCCTGAAAAACGCCACCTCGGAAGAAATTATTGAAGGCATCCGCACGGTATCTTCCGGCAAACGGTTCCTGTGTGAAGAAACGGATTCGGTACTGAAAAAAGGGAGGGACAAGCAGGTTATCCTCACAAGGCAGGAACGCGAACTGTTGAGATTGCTGGCAGCAGGTCATACCAGCAAGGAGATAGCAGAAAAAATGTACCTCGGCTATGAAACCGTGCGCAGCTACCGTAAAAACCTTCAAACCAAATTAGGTGTCCACAGTACAGTTGAACTGACGCGGATAGCGTTGGACAGGAAATTGGTGTGAGAAGTTTCTTAGCTTCCTAAAGATGTTATTTAGTGGTTATCCCAATCACAGTTCGGCAAAAGCAATAAAAACTATATAACCACCAATTGTGGAAATTAAAAAGCCCCCTTCCTTATTGGGAGGGGGCTTTTTTTAAGGTTCAATTATTAGTAATTTATAACCTTTACCATGGACATTAATTATGCCTACGTATTTATCTTCTTTCAGCAGGCGGCGAAGCTTGGTGATGTAAACATCCATGCTGCGGGCATTGTAATAGGAGTCGTTTTTCCAAACAGACTTCAGGATGTCTTCTCGCAGAACCAGATTGTTTGCATTCTCACACAGGAACTTGAGCAAATCTGTTTCCTTCGTTGTAATCTTCTGGGTAACATCGTTAAACGTCAAAGTTTGTTTCTTTGTGTCCAATAGATATTTACCAATGAGATACGACTGTGCTTCGGGCATCTTCACGCCTCGGGTACGCCTGATAATAGCCAGCATACGCATTTGCAACTCTTCCAGGATAAAGGGTTTACGAATAAAATCGTCCGCGCCTGAATTATAGGCTTCAGATAGTGTATCAATCGTTGGATTGGTACTCATGAAGATCAATATCACGCCAGGATTGATTGCAGTGACTTTTTTAGCCAATGTGAAGCCTTCTTCTGCTGAAGCGGATTCAAAACTTATTATACAAATAGGAAAGTTTTTCGCTGTATAAGCTTGAATCGCAGCCTCTCTGTCTGTAAACATTTCGGCCTTGAAATTTTCCATTTGCATAAATTCACAAAGCAAGGTTCCTATACTTTCGTTCTTCTCAAAGAGGAGGATTTGAAATTGATCTTGTACCATTTTATTCGTCTTATTTATTAGCTTATAGCTAAATAGTTTGTTCGATTTCCCACACAAATGCACGTAAGCCCTGAGCTTCTGTTTCCAAGTCTAAATTGTGCAATTGTTCTAAAAAAGCGGCAACCTTTTCCTCTTCTACTATAACCAGGAAGGCAGAGTTCATTGTTGGCCATGCATGGCTGCCGTAGTGCGGAAGCCCACTTTCGCTGCCTCTCCCCTGAACATCCTGCCAATAGGTAAATCCTCTGATTGAGCTATGGTTCATTAGAGTAACAATGGCTTCGTAGTACGCTTGATTAAAAGATATAAATATAGCTTTCATAAAAGTAAATGTTTTTTTAATATAAATGTATAAACAAGTGTCATTTTTAATTTTTTTTATGTTTTTCCCGCCAGCGTTTGTATGTTAAGCCGTTGGCAACAAACACGCAATACACTACTGGAATGATGATTAAAGTAATAAGTGTGGAAACGGATAGTCCCCATGCCACTGTCATACCCAAAGCTCTCCACATCTCAGCACCTTCACCTGTACCCATGGCAAGCGGAAGCATACCCAAAACGGTACAGATACTGGTCATCAATACCGGACGTAGACGAGAACGGGCTGATGCAACACAAGCCGTAATCACACTCATACCTCGTTCCCGACATAAAATCGTGTAGTCTATCATCACAATACCATTCTTTACCACGATACCCATCAACATAATCACTCCAATCAATGCCATCACACCCAAAGGTGTTTGCGTGATTGACAATCCCAAGATTACGCCCACGAAGGCAAACGGAATGGAGAACATGATGACAAACGGGTCTGTCAAGGATTCAAACTGGGAGGCCATCACGATGAATACCAAGAGTATAATCAGCACCATCAACAATCCCAGGTCGTGGAATGTCTCCTGCTGGTCTTCGTAGGCTCCGCTTAACTGCCAGGAAACCTCAGAGGGTATTTCTATTTGGGCCATTTCATCATTTGCAGCAGCCACGATATCGCTTAAGGCAGCTCCCTTGGCTGCAACAGCCGAAACGGTAATTACGCGTTCTCGGTTTTTGCGTTCGATAGTAGGCGGTGTCATCCGTTCTTCTATCTTTGCTACTTCGCTGAGACGAACACCCTGACCGGCATTGTTGTAAATGATAATGTTTTGAATATCTTCCAGAGACTCGCGGAACTGGGGTGCATATCTTACCCTGATGTTGTATTCGTCTCCATCCTCACGGTAGAGTGAGGCTATGGCGCCGTTGATGCGGTTGCGCAGGTATATGGAGGCTGTTGTTACATTCAATCCTTGTATACCTAACTTTTCGCGATCGAAGTCAACCTGATATTCAGGTATATAATCCTCTCGGCTGACATTAACCTGAGATACGATTGTCTTATAATCTTCTCGTATCTTTAAGGCAATTTGATTGGCAATAATATCTGTTTGGGCAAAGTCGTATCCATATATTTCAATATCAACGGTTGCTTCACCACCCATCATGTTGTTTCCTCCACCTGCCGATACGGTATATCGCTTGATCTCTGTATACTCGTCGAGATCTTTACGTATCAACTCGCATATCTCCGTGAGTCCGCGATTTGAACCGCTCATTTTCAAACGATCTCCTACGCTGTACAAGCGTACATTGAACTCTATGATATGAGAGCCGCTTGTACTCAGCTGTCCCCAGGTATTGTCCTCACCTGCTTGTCCCTCGCTATAGTTTGTCATCATCACTTCAGGATACTTGGTGCGAATTTCCTCATCTATTCGGGCTGCCAGATCGCGCGTAATTTCCTGACGTGTACCGATAGGTAGTTCTACGTTGATACCAATACGGGCATTATCCTGTGTCGGAAAGAACTCCGTCTTGATGGTAGGAATCAAAAACAGGCTTCCTGCAAAAATGGCTACAGCAATCAGAATGACAGCCCAGCGATGTCGAACAGCATGATTAACCAATCGTGCATAACCGCTATCTAAAGCGTTCAAGGCTTTCTCTGCGGGTGAAAAGATGAGCTTGTATAAGATGCCTTTCTGAGGATTTAGGCGGAGTATCTGCGAGCAAAGCATGGGCGTAAGCGTCAAGGCTGCTGCTAACGATACAGTTATCACAATGGCAACAATCCATCCCAACTGTCTGAACATGATTCCGGCAATTCCCGAAGTAATCATAGTAAACGGTAGGAATACAGCCAATATGGTAAGAGTGGATGCGATAACAGCAAGACCCACTTCGTTCGTGGCATGTATAGCGGCCTGTTTAGGCGAGCTTCCCCGCTCGATATGTTTCGTGATGTTTTCGAGCACCACGATCGCATCATCCACCACCATACCGATGGCTATGGATAGCGAACTCATCGACACAATGTTAAGGGTGTTACCCGATGCCAGCAAATAAGCAAAGGCAGCCACTAAGGAAACAGGGATGGTCAGTACGATAATAAAGGTAGCCCTCCATCGACGAAGGAAAACCAATACGACCAACATCACGATAATGAACGTTACAATCACGGTCTCAACCAAACTGTTAATCGTATTGACAATGTTTTCAGATGAATCCATGATGACGCCCAGTTTCACGTCGGGCGGCAATTCCTTCTGTAAATCCGGAATCTTGGCTTTTATTTCCTTCGCTATATCTACCGAGTTGGCTCCCGATTGCTTCTGAATCACAATCATACCTCCGCGTATACCATTGTTAAATGTTTCTTGTGCGCGCTCTTCTACATGATCCTGTACGTAGGCAACGTCTCTCAGATAAACGACTTTACCGTTTCGGTTTCCTACTACCAAGTCAAGCAATTGCTTTACATCGGTAAATTCGCCTTGTACACGCAGGGAGTAGGTGCTCGAGCCAATATCGATGCTACCACCTGGGGTATTTCGGTTTTCCTGGCCAATAATGGCAGAGATGCTCTCTATGGTTTGACCATAAGCCTCCAACTTATAAGGGTCGCAATATACCTGAAGTTCGCGAACGGGAGTACCTCCAATAGATACAGCGCCTACTCCATTGATACGAGCCAAGGGGTTAGCCACTTTGTCGTCCAAAATTTTATACAAGGCGTTGGTGCTCTCATTGGATGTAACCGAGAGTAGCATGATGGGGATATCATCGGTACCGAACTTAAAGATGATGGGGCTTTGCGCATCATCGGGCAAGCTCTGTTTCACCATGTCTAACTTATCGCGTATATCGTTTGTGGCTACGTCTAAATCAATGCCATATTCAAACTCCAATATAACAAGTGATACATTTTCACGTGATTGAGAGGTGATGTTTTTCAAATCAGTCACACTGTTCAATGCATTTTCCAAGGGTTTAGAGAGGTTCATCTCTATATCCGCAGCGCTGGCGCCGGGATAGGAAGTGATCACAATTACCATGTTGACCTCGATTTTTGGAAGCAAATCGATAGATAACCGGTTTAAGGAGTAAAGGCCGAAGATAATAATAGCCACAAAGATAAGGGCTGTCGATATCGGCTTTTTTACTGCTGTAGAATATATACTCATGTTTTCTTGTTTTTCTTAGTTAACTACTTCAACTTCCTTTCCATCCGTCAGACGGCTCTGGCCGGTTATCACCACCTGGTCGCCATTCTCCACACCGGAAATCACTTCGTAGCGGGTGCCTAACCGGCGGCCTAACTCTACTTTCTGGTAGGAAACCTTGCCGTTCTTATATACATATATATATCTGTCGCCCGAGCCGGCTTGTTTTACGATAGACAGGTCGGGGGCTACCACATGCTTCCGGGTGCCGAAGTTCATGATCACCCTGGCAAACATACCCGGGCGTGCCCGTTCGTCGGCATTCGATATTTTGATTTCTACAGGGAAGGTACGGCTGGCCTCGTCGATGGTGGGATAAATAAGGCTTACCTTGCCCTCGAACGAGGCGTCTCCATATACATCCAGCTTAATGCTGACATCCATTCCTTTCTTTACTTGGGTGAAATAGCTTTCGGTTACATTGACCAACAACTTTACCGGACGGATTTGCTGTACCACATATACAGGCAGTGCGCCGCTGTACATGTCGCCGTTGTCGTAATTACGAGCCGTTACGATGCCGGCAATCGGACTCACCAACTGATTGTTTTCTTGCAGGTTTCGATAGCTCTCCTTCAGAACGTTCAAGGCAGCTTTCTGAGCGTCCCAAACAGATTTAGATACGCCTCCTACCTTAAACAGTTCATCCACCCTGCTGAATTCGGTTTCTGCATTGTCTATCTGAATCTTCAGTTGAGTAAGGCTGGTAGCATCCATTGTTACAAGCACTTGACCGGCACGCACATGGTCGCCTATTTCAACATGCAGCTTTTGGATACGAACCGGGGCTTGAGGGGCTATTTTGTTGGAAACATCGGCTTGTACGGTAGCCGTAAACTCACCCAGTTGTTCTACATCCTCTATTTGTACTGTTTCAATCTTCACTTTCGTCTTCTCTTCAACAACCGTAGTCGTTTCTTTTTTCTCTCCGGAACATGCCATCAGTATGGCTAATGCAGCAACCGGCGTGAATTTGAATAGGTTTCTTGTTCTCATTTTTATAGTCGAATTTTATTATTATTACTTTTTTGAATGATGTTTTCCTAATGTTTTCTCAAGTTCAGACTTGGCAACCATATATTCGTAAATAGCCTGGTTGAAGTTAAGCCTTGCTTGTGTCAACGACAATTCGGAGTCGTTTACCTCCAACAGGGTGCCTGCTCCCGTATCGTAGCGCTTGCGCGAGATGGTATAGCCTCGCTCGGCTTGCTCCACTCCCTTTTGAGCTGCGTCGAAACGTTTGATGCAACTGCTCATGTTATCCATATATTGCTTTACGGCTAACTGGAGGTTCCGCTCAACATCCTGGCGTTGCCACTGAAGCTGGGTGAGAGTTACCTTGGTTTGATTTACTTTGTTCAAGCGGCTTCCACCCGAAAAGATGGGTACAGTGAGCGAAAACCCAATCATGGAATAAGGATTCCAAAGATACTCTCTGAACCTGAAGTCGTTGTTCATGGCGCTCCATTGATAAACACCCTGTACTGATAGGGTAGGGAGGAAGTCGTATTTCTGAAGCTTCAATGTCTGTTTCAGCATACCTGTTTGAATGTCTAATTGCTTCAATGTCGTGTTATCGTCTAAGGACGTGTTGGTAGACAGGTAGTCGCCATACAATTCCTTTTCATAATTGCTTAGACTTCCGTCACATTCTATATCCATGTCTAAGTCCATTCCCAGCAAGGCTTTCAGTTGCCATTTGGCAAGGACTGCGGCATTTTCGGCTTGTAGTACATTGGGTTCAATATTCTTTACAGCTACATTGGCGCGTATCAGGTCGTACTCGGCTACTAAGCCCTGGTCATATTTGTTTTTAATATCCAGATAGTTACTCATTGCGTTGTCGTAACTGCTTTTAAATACGCGATACGAATCATTCGCCAAAAGAACTCCGAAAAAGCTACGTTTCACCTGATTAGTCATGTCAATCTTTGAGGAACGAGCCTGTTCGATAGCCAGCTCTACGTCCGTAGCCGATATTTCCAAGCTTTTCCAAAGCGCCAGATTGATCAGTGGCATACCTGCACTGAAGCCGGTACTCCAGTTGTTGTCACGGCCAATGGATATACCTTCGTTACCGGAGGATTCTACCGGAGGAGGCGTATTCTCTTTCACTTTTTCAGCCAGTGATCCGGGTATATAACCGGGCATACTCTCGGTCAGTAATTGATCGGCTCCTTTCACTAACGGATCCATTACAGGCGCCAACATGGAAGTCATGTCGAAAGCGCCATCCATATACATCACTTGTTTTTTTAATGTACGCGAATAGTCAGCGCTGAAATTTACTTGAGGAAATAGTGCGGCATAAGCGCCTTTGTGTGCATACTTTTTCTTGACAATTTCCTGATCAGCTACTTTTACTGTTGGATTCTCACTCATGGCAATCTCTAACGCCTTATCCAAATCAAGCACCAAGGGCTGTTGAGCTTTAAGGGTTACAAACGCGAAAGATGGTAGAAACATCAACGCTGTCAGCATCATCTTTTTTCTAAATACAAATCTGTCCATTTAAATCGAATTTACAATTTATTACTCTTGCCATAAATCTCACTGAATATGATAGGTTTTTGTGGCAGCCCATCGATCCAATATTGCTCGCCCTTTGTCTGTGCTTATGCCTCGGAGGAAGGTGATCAATATGGTATCATAGACTTCTATATTTGAATGTTTACAAAAAGATTTCGAAGGCGAGATCATTTTCAATTGCTCTTTTGCCAGTAAGATTACGATCTCGCAATTCACGTCAGCCTGGAATACACCTTCTTTTATGCCTCTATTAAACAGCCGGGTGCACAATGCGCCAAACTTCGTCTTTTCTGATTCTTTCTTTTCTATTGCTTTGGGATATTTTTTTAAATCCTCGTAAAACTTCATGGTGTACCATCTGGGTCGTTTCATCAGTTCTACATATAATAACAGAATCACATCCACAGCTGTATGTGGCTCTTTTTCCAGTTGGGTAACAAAAGAATAGAAATTGCTGTGCGTATATTCAATGCCTTCTACCAACAATGTTTCCTTATCGGAGAAGAACTCGTACAGGGTACGCTTGGATATAGCTGCATGGTGGGCAATATCATCCATACTCACGCTTTTGATACCATACTGCGAGAAAAGATCAAACGCTGTCATTATTATTTGTTCCTTAACATACATAATTTAACTGATACAAAAATACATTTAACTAATACCTCTATGCAACTAAAAACGTCCGTTTGCGGACAATCATCGACGAATAAGGGTTTATTCTCGATAAGCAGCCTCTCTGGAATTTCCAACAGACGCTGCAAAGGTCAGTAATATTTGGAAAACTTAAATGGTTTATTGTGTTACATGATTAGTCAAAATGCCAAATAAAGTCGGTATTTGTATTGGATATGGGAAAATATGGATATATTTGCTGGTCAAAAATGAAACTTTATGAATCAACTTCCCTTGATTGAGATTTCCGAATTACTCCAACACATCGTTGTTTCTGATATGTATCAGAACGTAGTAACGATTGCTGATATTGATTCTGGATTGTCTGGCCATGATACGCCCGACGGTTACTCTATCCCCGTAAGGTTGAATGCTGTTTTCATTGTCCTGGTACTTGAAGGGAGTGTTAAAATTAGCATTGATTATGTACCTTATACCATTTCTGCTAATTACTGTGTGACAATTATGCCTACCCATGTGATTCAAGCCGCAGATTCGAGTAGCGACTTCAAAGCCAAACTGCTCATGGTGGATAAATCGTTTTTCGACGAATATAAACCGGAGAAACGTACCTCGGCTCTTTCCAATTATATGCAGATTCGCAAGTATCCCTGCACCCTGTTCACCTCCGAGGAAACATCTCATATAGAGATATGTTTCATTGAATTGCGGAATAAAATACAGCTGCGCACCCATGCCTTCCACCGTGAGGTGATGTATAATGCCACCGAGGCTTTCTTTCTCGAACTGGGTAATATATTAATAGGTAAGAAGGATACCATTGTCCGCTCCTTGCTTTCAAGGAAGGAAGAGCTTATGAATCAGTTCCTTCAGTTGCTTTTTGAGCATGCCAAGGAGCAACACGCAGTAACATTCTATGCCAATAAACTTTTTATCACACCTCAATATTTAACCTTGATACTAAAGGAGCTAACCGGAAAGTCGGCTAACAAATGGATAGAAGACGCCCTCATTTTAGAGGCCAAAGTCCTCCTGAAAGCCCCTCAAACCACCGTCCAGCAAGTAGCAGACGTTCTCAACTTCTCCGACCAATCTACTTTCGGCAAGTTCTTCAAAAAACACCTTGGCCTCTCCCCCATGGAATACCGGAAGTCGCGATGAAAGTCAAAATTCAGCCCCTGCTTTATGCCGTCAGGCATAACATATTGGTAGCCTTTGATATTAAACTCGCTGTAGTTTAAGGAATCCGTTAATCTCTTGCAGAAATTCATGGCTGTTTCGGGATTATTGAAATTCTCATTATCACCTCCCATGCTTTTCCAATACGACGTTTGAATATCTTCGATTACATAGATGCCACCTTCCTTCAACTTGGGAAACAAGTATTGGAACGTGGTAATTATATGGTTGTTTACATGGCTACCATCATCAATAATTAAATCAAACGGACCATTTTCGTCGACAATCCGGGAAAGGACATCCAAGTCAACCTGACTTCCTTGGTATATCTTTATCCGGTTTTCCTGCAAAGCTGATTTATCATAAATATCCAAGGAAACGATCTTACCATACGGGAAGTATTTTTTCCACATCCTCAAAGACGCGCCTCCTTGGTGTGGTGGATCTTCGTATCCGCCAACACCAATTCAAGTTCAGAGATTTGAGTCGGCTGTAATTACGGCCGGCTCGAATATCTACTATGATGCGACCGCCCGGCACCTGGTTTTTGATGCCGACAGGGTTTATTTTTCGTTTGTAAAATACTGATTCTTGATCTGTTAATAATAGGATAAGATTTCACACCACCGAATTGTCAGCAGTTGGATTTCTCTATAATGCATTCATTTTCAACTGTGATACAAAGTTAGGTAATATTGTTGAAATACCTAAATAAATCAATGGGCATATTCAATTTCTTTTTCAATAGCTTCTTTTATAAAATTATTGATACTCATTCCCAACTCATCAGCCATGATGGCTACTCTGCTGTGAACTTCGGATGGTATTCTAATGTTCAGAACACCGTTGAACGCTTTGCGGGGCTTAATTCCTAACTCATTGCATCCATCAATATAACTGTCTATACCGTCAATAAAATCGTTTTCCAATTCTTCAATCGTTTTTCCCTCGTAAGTAATACAATCCTTCGTCATTCCAAGGACTTTGCCGTAGAGTAATTTATCTTCTTTGCTATACTCTATGCTGCCATAGTACCCTTTATATTCCAATTTATTCATAACTTATCCTCCTTTTCTTCTTCTTTGATTAAACCATTTATAACCAAATTGTTATAAATCTCTTTAAGTGCAGTTTCCTTAATCGGACTGCCGGAAGTATGCGGTTTATGTAAATCAACAACCAATTTTAATTCCTTATTGATGAAACGAACGCGTGAGCCGGAAGTTTTTCCTTTGTTGCTTTTTTCGTATCCAAACCCTATCAATAATTTGGATAGTTCATCAAAAGAAAAATCTTTTGGAAGCCCCATAAAGCGATTTATCAATTTATCCTGTGTACTCTGTTGAATATTTCGTGCAAATGTAACTGAAAATAGTTACATACACAAATTTCACAATGGAATTTTATCAAAAAAGAAATATAATCAATTAAGAAGGAGAAACGGGAAATGATCCCGTTTCTCCTTCTTCTTTCGCAAATATGTGCTTTTTTTTTGGCAGCTACCTTGATAAGTTTAATAAGAAGCCGTTATCTTTTCACTGTTTGACAGCTGTCGAACACCTGTTTGACTAATATCGGACAGCTATTCGACAGCTGTCAAACAGCTGTTCGACACTTGTCAAATGAAGAAAAAGACCCAATATCTGCAAAAAATTTATATAAGAGACACTTAAAAAAATGCCGACGAAAAAAATCTATCCACGTTTACCTGAAGGCAAAAAACGCCCCAAATACCGAAGAAGAAAAAAAGACCGGTTTTTGACCAAAATGATATTTTTGACTTTTTGCTTTCCCTATCTTTCTTCTCAAATAATTGCAACATTGTTGCAATTATAAAAATCCTTATTGTATCTTTGTGGCATTAATGATTTATAAGCATAACAAACATAACTTGCATTATTTCAGGATGTTGTCCAAAATGCAGCGCTCTTAATGAAAACATTATCTGTTATTCTGTTGTTGTTTTTCACACAATTCAATCTGTTTGCCCAATACCAAATCAAGGTTGCAGACAAGGATACGAAACAAGCGGTAGTTGCTGCCGAGGTTTATTTTTTAGAGTCAAAAACAAGCACAACCACTGATGAAAACGGTGTTTTTTCAATAAACACCAAAAATCCGGCTATGCTTGTGCAAATTTCTTTTGTGGGATATAAAACTTTTTTGGGCACACTGACGCCTCAAAATGAATCAATCGTGTTTTTGGAGCCTTCTCATTTTGATTTACAGGAAGTAGTAATTTCGGGCAACAGTTCCAAATTGCAAGGCGAGAACGTGGCTAATGTCGCTAAATTAAGTCTTACCAATAATGCGGAAACACAGGGACTATCGCTGTCGCAGAAATTGGCGGGAGTGGCGGGAATCAGCAATTTCAGTACTGGCGCAGGCATTGGCAAACCGGTTATACGCGGACTGAGCGGCAACCGGATTGCTGTTTTTTCGCAGGGCATTCGAATCGAAAATCAACAGTGGGGCGATGAACACGGCTTGGGCTTGGACGAAAACGGCTATGAACAGGTGGAAATTATCAAAGGTCCCGCTTCCCTTTTGTATGGCAGTGACGCTTTGGGCGGTGTTTTGTATTTTTCCGACGAACGCTATGCCAAGGAAAATAGTCTTGAGAGCATAATCAGTTCGGAATACAACAGCAATACAGATGGTTGGCGCAACACAGGCGCTTTCAAATTTTCCAAAAATCGTTTTCATTGGAACGCTTTTGGCGGATACACCACGCATGAAGATTATAAAGACGGCAACAATGATTTGGTACCCAACAGTCGTTTTCATACCGGCAATTTTAAAACTTCGTTGGGATATACCGGCAATCAATTTATCAGTTCTTTGAAATACAGTTTTTTGAATGAACAATACGGTTTAACGGAAATAGAAGAAAATACGGAATCAGTAACAAAAGGTCGTCAGCCGGAATTACCTTATCAAGATTTGACTACCCATTTAATCAGTTCGGAAAATACCGTTTTCTTTGACAATGAATCCAAATTAAAGGTTGATTTGGGTTATGTTTTCAACAATCGCAAAGAATTTGAAGACGGGGAAGATGCTGCATTGGATATGAATTTAAGTACTGTATCTTACAATATTAAGTGGTATTCGCCCAAATTAAATGACCGTTGGGCGCTAACAGTTGGTAGTCAAGGACTATATCAAACCAACAGCAACAATGGCGAAGAATTGTTGATTCCCGATGCCGTAACGTCTGATATTGGTCTGTTTGCTATGTCCGACTATTATTATTCCGAAAAATCGTATTGGCAAATCGGTCTGCGCATGGATGGGCGACATATCAACGGAAAACAACACAGTAACGAAAATAAGGAGGGTTATTTTCCGGTATTTTCCGAAACTTATACGGCTTTCAATTTTTCGACAGGCGTTTATCAGCAATTGGCAAAAAACTTTGCGCTACGGGCGAATCTCTCTTCGGGATACCGTGCACCCAATATGTTTGAGTTACTGAGCAACGGCGTTCACGAAGGTACAAATCGTTACGAAATAGGAAATTCTGCGTTGAAAACCGAAAACAGCTATCAGATAGACATTTCGTTGGATTATAAAAATGAGCACATTGAACTTTTTTTGAATCCTTATTTCAATTACATTCGCAATTTTATTTTCCTGCAACCCTCGAATGAAATGCAGGACGAACAGCCGGTTTACTATTACACCCAAGCTCATGCGTACCTTTATGGCGGCGAAACCGGATTTCATTTTCACCCGCATCCTTTGGATTGGTTGCATTTGGAAGGCTCGTACAGTAGCGCTTTCGGCGAAAATGCGGAACAAAACGCTCTGCCGTTGATGCCTTCGCAAAAGTTAAATGCAACAATACGGGCAAGTTTTTCACGAGAAAAATTCCTCAAAAAGTTTTCCGTCTATCTGCAAAATCAATACTCATTTGCCCAAAATCGCGTTGCCCAATACGAAACAACGACCGGTGCATACAATTTGTTAAATGCCGGCTTGGCGTTTGAATTTCATTTTGGTAAACAAAAAGTCCTGCTAAACACAGTGGTCAACAATATTTTCAACCAAAAGTATTATGACCATTTGTCGCGCTACAAGCAAGACGATATTTACAACATGGGACGAAATTTTACCATTCGATTGAGTCTGCCGTTTCAATATTCAATAGACAAATGATTGCAGATAACAAATTAGAATTTTTTCAATAAGATGATATTTTTTTGATTTCTTTTTCAATGTCTGTAATATCATCCAAGCAGTTGTGTTTTATTTTGCTGCGGTAATTGTAAACAGTTTGTACCGAACAACGTAGGAAAGAGGCAATTTTAATTGAATCTGTAATACCCAAGCGTATGAGGGCAAAGATGCGGAGTTCTGTATTCAGCAAGTCGTTATGCTTCGAAGTGAAGCGCTCTTCCTTTTTTAACAGCTCGTTAAGTGACGCCACGAATCCCGGATATATCTTCAGGAAAGCCTTGTCAAAATAATTGTAGAGTTCCTTAATCTCGTTACCCTTTTCAGAAGAGGAAGACGTAGTGCGCTGAAGTTCGTCAAATCGCTTGGCTGCAATCTTGTTTGTTACCATCTTTCGGTAGTCTTCTAAATTACCGATATACTTCGAGCAGAGATCCAGAAAGTAGCCTACGTATTCTTCCTTAATCAGGTTGGCATCCAGTAATTCCCGGTTCATACTGTTGAACTTAACGTTCATCACTTCTAAGTTCCGGTTAGTTATTTTCAATCCCTTCGTTGCCAGTTTGAGGGCTGTCATCTGCTTATGAACGTGCAGCATCAGCAAAATCAGCGAGATACAAAGCAGGCTGATAATTCCTAAAGTAATCTTTAGCCGAATTACGGCTTTGATAAGATGGTCAATTTTCATCTCCGGGTTATCCATCTGCTTATCGAGTATGGCAAATTCATAGCTTTGCTTGGCGTATCGTGTGTTCGGGGGGGGGGGGGGTAGGAGGGGGGATAAGGGTGCGCTCAGATATTCCTCCAGATACACCTTATCCTTTCCTTGACATGGCGTTATTAAGGGAAAAAAAGTTAACAAAATGTAAATAAATATTTTGAATCTCATGGTGTATTAGTTTTTGCAAATATATATAAAAAACTACTACTACACTACAAAAGTAGTTTTGTTCTTATAATTTTCAAATATGTTTACTAAATAACGTGTATTGAGGTGTATTATTTCACATAAAATCAATTGCTAAACTATAATTACTATTTACTATATCTCTACTAATATATTACTCTTTGACAGAATTTATCTTATCTAAAAAGAAATTAACTATTTTTGCAATGTGTTGATTAATAGATGCTAACTTTTTATATGTTGATAAAAACATAAGCGCTATTACATATTTGTTAAACATTAATTATTTATTATTTATGAAACATGTAAAGACTGTTATTTACTCGCTATGCTCTCTTCGAAGGCTGGGGATCCTTTCTTTGATGATGAGCTTTTGCCTGACCACTGTTCTTGCACAAACCATTACGGTGAAAGGAAAGATTTTAGATGAATTTGGCGAAGGTATACCGGGCGCCAATGTAGTAGAAAAGGGAACTACCAATGGTAATATTACTGACATAGACGGTATTTATACAGTAACCGTTAGTAATGGTCAGCGAGCCGTTCTCCAATTTTCTTTTATAGGTTACAACACGAAAGAAGAAACCGTTAATGGAAGGACTTCAATTAATGTAACCTTAGATCCTTCGGTTGTAAACTTGGGTGAAGTCGTTGCTATCGGATATGGTACACAGACTCGCCGCGAGATTACCGGTTCTGTTGCCAATGTATCGGAAGAAAACTTCAACAAAGGTATTAACCGTGACGCTGCCGACTTGCTGAAAGGTAAGGTTGCCGGTTTGTCCATTACATCAGGTTCGGGTGATGTTACCCGCAGTAGCCAGATTCGTTTGCGTGGTACATCTACCTTGCAAAACGACCAAGGCCCTATGATCGTGATTGATGGTATCCCCGGTGGAGATATGTCGAGTGTGTCTCCTTCAGATATCGAATCTATTTCGGTATTGAAAGATGCTTCTTCGGCTGCTATTTACGGTTCTCGTGCTGCCGGTGGCGTAATCCTTATTACAACCAAAAGAGGTTCAGGCTCGAGTACACAGATCAACTATGATGGGTATGTATCTGCCGACGTGGTAGCAAATAAACCTGATATGTTGAACGCTGCCGAATGGCGCGACGCCAACAAACAATTGGGGAACGATATTACTCCTGCATTCGGAGCTTATAATTCCGATACCAACTGGTTTGGCGAAATGCTTCGTACAGGTATTTCACAGAATCATTCAGTTTCTCTTTCGGGTGGCGGTTCAAAGAATAACTATCGTGCTTCCTATACCTATTTAGATAGAGAAGGTATTGCTAAAGATAACTCAATACAACGTCACAACTTCCGCTTTCAAATCCAGCAGCGTGCCATCAATGACCGCCTGCGTGTTGGATTAACCGGATCGGCTGCTATCACAGATATGCAAATGCCATTCCGTGACGACTATATTCTGGCATATAACCTGCCTCCTGTATATCCGGTTAAGAATGCAGACGGTTCATGGTTTACAGGTATGTTCGGACAATACGACCAAGGCAACCCGGTTCAGAACCAACAAGAAAACTATAATAAAAATAAGAATAGTTTGTTCTATGGCGCCGGTGACATTCAGTTCGAACTAATTGAAGGCTTGAATGTAAAAGCTCACTTGTATAAGAGCCTGATGACGAATGACGGAAGTGAATGGCGTGCACCTACAAACTCCAGAGGTCGTTCGGATAATGGTTATGCCAGAAGGGCAGCTCTCTTATGGGGACGTGATTTAATGGAATGGACAGCCAATTACGACAAGTCTTTCGGCGCAAGTGGACAACATAAGGTAGATGCTATCGTAGGTTATTCTTGGGAAGACAACCTCTATCAAAGACAACAATCCGTGGCACATGACTTTGCTGTAGCCAGTATGGGCGCTAATAATATTCAAACAGGTAATAGTTTGAAACAGGGTGAAGTTGTTTCAGAGAAGAATGATTATAAACTGATTTCATTCTTTGGTCGTGCTCACTATAGCTACAATGAGAAATATATGGTTACAGCTACTGTACGTCGTGATGGTTCTTCCAAGTTTGGAGCCAATCATAAATGGGGTACTTTCCCTTCGGCATCTGTTGCATGGGGTATTTCTCAGGAAGACTTTATGAAAGGAGTAAAATGGATGAATGACTTAAAGTTACGTGTTGGTTATGGTATAACCGGTAACCAGGATGGTCTGCAACCTTATAAATCTTTGGAGTTATATGAAGCTTCAGGAACGTATTACAGTGACGGTAGCCGTCCTACCGCTTTCAAAGTATCTCAGAATGCCAACGCGGATTTGAAATGGGAACAAACAGCTATGTTTAATATAGGTTTAGACTTCTCTTTATTCAACGGACGCTTAGGTGGTACGATTGAATATTATGACAAGAAAACATCCGATATGCTTTATATCTATAGCGTACCGACTCCTACCTTTGTATACAACAAGATGCAAGCCAACGTAGGTGATATGAGCAATAAGGGTATTGAATTACTGTTGAATGTAGACGTTGTTCGTGGCAGAGTATTCAACTATAATACTTCAATTAATCTGTCTCATAACGCAAATAAGATTACCCGCCTGTCTAACGACCTCTACACCACCGACCGTGTATACATTGGTGATCCTTGGATCCGTGGCGCTTCCGGTGTAACTTCTCACGTAGTGGAGGAAGGACGTCCGGTAGGTCAGTTCTTTATGCTTGATGCTGAATATATGGATGCAGAAGGTCATATCCACATGCGTGATTTAGATGGCGACGGTGTACCCACTGACGTTGACCGTACCTACGTAGGCAGCGCTCAACCGGATCTTACATTTGGCTGGAATAACTCTTTCAGTTATAAGAATTGGGATGCGAGCTTCTTTATCCGTGGAACCATTGGCAACAAAGTACTGAACAATCCGGTAGCTGCTTATGGTAATAACACCTATATCAGCGGCGCCAACGCCATGAAGAATGACAACCTGCTGAAATACCGTGAGTCTTCACGTGTTAGTTCATTCTATCTCGAAGACGGTTCATTTGCACGCTTGGATAATATGTCTATTGGTTATACATTCAATACAAAGACGATTAACTGGCTGAACAAAGCACGTGTATACGTAGCTGCCCAGAACTTATTCGTGATAACCAAGTATACAGGATTAGACCCGGAAGTGGAACTCTTCCGCGGAGCTGCTACCGATGACAATGCCGGTCTTTCACCCGGTATCGAAGCACGTAACTACTTCCCGAAATCACGTTCGTTCACTTTCGGTGTTAATTTATCATTCTAATATCTAAAAATGAATCAATTATGAAAAAGAAATTATTAATATCCTTTTTTGCAGGTATAGCTTTGATGGCGTCTATGCCTTCATGTACCAATCTGGATGAAGATGTTTACGATAAATTACCGGCTGACGATTTTGGTAGCACAGCGATTGAAGTAAACGCGTTGATGGGTACGACTTATAACACATTAAAAACTTTCTGGCCGGGCAGTTATTTGTATCTGTCGGAAAATGGTGGTTCCATGGCTGTAACGCCTACCCGTATCGGTGGTGACTGGTACGACGGTGGTCAGTACCGCGAAATCTATATGCATGCTTGGAATGCGCAAACAGGAGCTGTTAAAAGCGCTTGGTCTGCTGCTTCTACCGCTTTGGGCACTTGTAATGCTACGATTTCCGTACTCGAAAATTCCTCTTTCCTTTCAGATGCTGATAAAGCTATGAATGTAGCCGCTATGCGTGGCGTACGTGCTTTCTGGCTTTATACCATGATGGACTATTGGGGAAATATACCTTTGGTTACTTCTTATGAAGACAAAGCGTTGCCTTCTATTAAACCGCGTCAGGAAGTATTTGACTGGTTGATAAAGGAGGTAGCGGATATCGCAGATAAATGTCCGGATGTATCTACTGCCACTTACGGTAAATTCACCAAAGGCTCGGCTTACGCTTTGCTTTCCAAATTGTATCTGAATGCAGAGGCTTGGGGTGTAACAGTCTCCGGCAATGCTTATCAGCAAGCTGTTGCAGCATGTGATAAGGTGATAGCTATGAACTATATCCTGGAGCCTGATTTCAAAACAAACTTTGGTATTCTCGACCGTTCTCGCGAAGCTATTCTTACCATCTGCTTCGATGAAAGTGACACGAATGACAGAAATCAATTGATGAACATGACTCTCCACTATGCCGATAACCTTTCCGATGGAAATAAGGTTAGCTCTTGGAATGGCGTTTGTGCTCAACCTGATTATGTTAAGCTGTTTGATACTGAGGATCCCCGCTTCGCAGCTACCTTCCGTATCGGCCAACGTTACAATAAAGAAACCGGCGAAATTTTATTGACCGGACAGCAAAATCCCTTGAATTATTCTATCGATATCAATTATATCCCCGGAACAGAAAAAGATGGTTTAGCATGGGCGGAAGTTGTTCAGGAAGCAGGCGCACGTTGCCAAAAATGGCCCTATTCCACCAGTTTGACGAATGCCTTGGGTAACCATTTCCATATCTTCCGATTGGCAGAAACATATCTTACGAAGGCTGAAGCCCTGCTTCGTTCAGGTGGTGATGTAACCGAAGCTACCCGTTTGGTGAATCTGGTTCGTGCAAGAGCTTATGGCAATACTGAACATAACTACACAACGGTAGACCTTGACAAGATTGCATTGGAGCGCAAGTTTGAACTGGCTTGGGAAGCATGGTCTCGTCAGGATGATATCCGTTTCGGTACGTTTGAAAAAACCAATTGGTCTAACTCAATTGTCCAGAGGTTAACCGGCGCTCACCTGAAGCTGTATCCTATTTCGCAAGACGCATACCAAACCAACCAAAATTTGGTTCAAAATCCGGGTTATCCCCCGTTTAAATAAGCCGATTTTTTAGACTAAAGAAAGGCGCCCATACAGTGGACGCCTTTCTTGAACCCAATAAAAAAAGGGGGCGAAACCGCCCCCTTTTTTATTTTGCTACTTTCTCTAATCGTTTCATGATGGAGAAGATAAAGAGAGCGGAGAGTAGGCAGAGAACAATGAGGACTCCCCATACCATCCAGAGCTGCATATCTCCCCATAGGTAACCTATGATCGACACAAGGTAATTGCCGAGGGCTGTAGCGGCAAACCAACCGCCCATCATCAATCCCTTGTACTTGGGAGGCGCTACACGTGATACGAACGAGATACCCATCGGACTGAGGAACAACTCGGCAAAGGTTAGTGTGAGATACGTGCCTATCAACCAGTTGGGCGAAAGTAATACATCACTCACACCGCCCGTATTAGCTAATTCGCTGGGCGTGGCCAGTCCAAAGGAGCCGATTGCCATGATAGTAAATCCAAGTGCTGCTATCACCATACCAATTCCGATCTTGCGAGGCGCCGAAGGCTCTTTCGCCTTGCTTGCCAGATATCCGAAGATAGCAAGCGATACAGGAGTGAGCGCTACTACAAAGAAGGGGTTGAACTGCTGGAATATCTGTGGAAAGACTTCTACCACTTCCGGCATGTGCGCATACTTCACGACCAAAGCTCCCACAGCGGCGCCTGAGACTACACCCGAAATAAATTTTCCTTTAAGGGTAACAGATTGGAATATACTGAACAAACCATAAATGGCAACGGCCATTAAGGCAAGATTGATCACGTCGAAGCCGATACGGTTAAGTCCTTCGGCAGTGTTTGCCGTATAATCGCGGGCAAACCAGGTGAGGGTAAGACCGTTTTGATGGAAGGCCATCCAGAAGAATATCACAACAGCGAATACCAGCACCAGCGCTACAATGCGTTCTTTTGTTTCCTTGGATGTAAGTTGAACTTCCTTAATACCTTCGGCAGCATTCTTGGCAGCCAACTGTTTGGAATTGTAGTCGGCATGTTTGTAGGTGTTTTTAAATACCGAGTATATCAGCATGGAGACAACCAAGGATACACAAGCCACTGCAAATCCATAGCTGTATGAATTCGACAGCGTGTCAATGTATAGATTGCTGAATGCGGTTAAATCCGTCATTCCATTTTGTGTGGCGGCAAGGCCGGTAAGCTCAGATAAACCTTTATCGTCAATGCTTCCATTGAGGAATTGGTGAGCCAAAGCCGGAATTTTTGCATTGTAAGTAAGTTCGGCATGGCCCATAAAATACTGTGTCACCTTGGTTGCAGCCGTTGGAGCAAACAATGCACCGATATTGATAGCCATATAAAAGATACTGAACGCATTATCACGCTGACTTTTATACTCGGGCGCATCATACAGATTGCCCACCAACACTTGCAGGTTGCCTTTAAACAAACCTGTTCCCGATGATATCAGAAAAAGGGCGGCAAACATGAAGATCAAAGACGAAGTATCCGTCCTTTGTGTAGGAATTGCCAGGAGTACATAACCTAAGAACATGATTACGATGCCTATCGTAACTGTCTTGCCGTAACCCAGCCACTTATCAGCAATTGTTCCTCCGATAAGAGGCATGAAATAAACTAAAGCCAGAAAAGAGGCAAAGATGCTCGAGGTCTGAGCCGCTGAAAAACCGAATTTCGCCTGTAGAAACAGCGCAAAAATGGCTAACATGGTGTAATACCCGAAGCGTTCTCCGGTATTAGCCAAGGCTAAGGCGTATAAGCCTTTTGGATGATTTTTAAACATGTGTTTTTAGATATTAGTGAATAAAATTCAATTATTGGATAATTTGTTTGATAGCGCCTGTTTCCGGGTAGAAGAACACTTTTACCGGCACCTTTTTATCTTCAAAGAGAACCGGTATTAAGTTTTCACGTCGTCCAAACTGTACAATCTGCACTTCTCCCTTCAGCAGTGATTTCCGGTTCATCACAATTTCTACTTGTGCCTTACCGGGTACATTATATATAATGCCTTTCATCAGTTTCTCTTTCTTCTCAGCTTCCTTCGGATCTACCGGCGCGGCGGGTGGCTCCATTGATTTCAGATTGATGTATACGGGCATACCTCCCAGGTCGTCGGCATCAACAATCCCCAGCAAATCAGAGAAGCGGAATAAAACTTCGCGTTCCAGATTCTCGTAAGGAGTGATGGATACGTCGAAGAAACTGCTCTGACTGGTCGTGATGCCTGTAAACAAGTTGGTAAGCCCCTTCTCCTGAGATTCCAATTGCAGGATAACTAATTTCAGGGCATCGCCATCGGGTGGCATATTGTCGGCGTCACCGGTTAGTAGATTCATGCGGCTCTCTCGGATGCGGTAAATTTGTTTGGCGGCTACTTCGGCTTGTTTGGCTGTTGAGCCGGCCATCAAGAGTTCTTCGGTGAAAACCGACATATTGGTTGCATCGAGGGCAGGAGAGGAGGCAGCGGCAGATGGTGCGCTCCCGGTCTTCAGCTCATACTCAGCATTTATGGAACAAAGGAACCCTTCTTCTGAGAGGTAGGCATAGGGGGCAACTGTGCCGGGTTTAAACTCTACGATATACGTGTTTTCCGGGTCGGGAATGCCTTTGTTTTCAATCGTTACCTTTCCCAACTGATAATATGTTTTATCTTCAGCCACAGGGTTCTTCACGCCCAGATACTTTTCAGCGTATCTAAAATAAGGTCCTGCCTGAGCTGTAATTTTAATCACTTCGGCAGTCACCACCAGAGATGTTTTCGGGAGCGTATAGGTTATGCCAAAGTCGGTACTTTTGGCTGCTATCTTTTTAGTCACTTTCGTTTGCGCTCCAAGCGTCATGCCCAAGAGCAAACTTGCCGTGATAATCAAGTACTTCATAATTTTATTCATTTTAATCCTAAGACCCTACAAATCTAAAGTTTTTTTTCATAGAATCCAAACGCGCAGTCGAATTACCATCCTCCACTCCTGTTAAACAGGAGAGTGGAGGACAGCTTAAGCCTATTTCTCGATTAGTTTGGCAAAGTAGGCTTTGCCGGTGATCGTAATCCAACCGAAAAGTAGGCCAATGAACCCGTAAATGAGTTCAACACAGGCGGCAGTGCAAAAGGTGGCGTCGGGTACATACGTCATAATCCCGAAGTAGCAGCCTGAAGCTACGAACATGGCAGGGATAAGGTCTACCCAAGGCACTTTCTCCAGATATAGAACCACAAATACAACGATGAACACAGCTATGGGTACTGACCAAAATGGTAATGAAGCAAATAGCCCCGCTATCAGAATAATCCCGATAGAGAAGGTAATTCCTATCACATAGCCGATTAACGCACGAATACCTCCATTCAGCGTACACCCCGAAAAGAAGTAAACGGCCCAGGCCACAAACGCAATATACGTAAATCCATTTACGGAACCAATAGGCATATAGACTTTAATTAACTGGTCTATACAGACGATAATGAAAGCAAGCAGAGCCGTCCAGGCTGCCCCAACTGCAAAAGATAGGTTTTTCATATAAGTAAAATAATTATAGTTAGAATTTGCCCAAAGGAAGTAATTATTCTCTAAATAATGAGTTAAAGAGTAAATTTTTATTTGTACTTCTATAATTCATCGCTTTAATGTTTAACAATTTTGTGTGTGGTAATGCCATGCAGGGTTTGAACAGTTACTACATAGATGCCCGCAGGTAGATTGTCGGTCAGAATAGATACATGCCATTCGTTTGAACCATACTTCTCATGCTTGAGCTGTCGACCGGAAAGATTATAGAGGCTGATTTCCCGAATGCTTTCCTCTTGAGTAGAACGTATATCCAGAATGTCCGAAACAAGGGATACAGTCACTTGCTGAGGAATATCCTTAATCGATTCAACGGAAGTCTGGGTGGGGGGAAGGGGGCCATCTACACTTAAAGGTAGTTCAACTACTGTGGCCGAAGTGCCACGTACCGGTTTCCAATCATGGCCGGTGGGGCGATAATACAGACGTATCTTATCTCCCTCGGCAATGGATTCATTGACGGTATAGGTCTCTCCATCCGAATCATAGACAACATATCCGGCTTTCAGACTAAAATCGAATATCTCCAATGTAATTTTACGATTACCTGCTTTATCTACAACAAAGAATCCCATCTGGCCGTCAAAAGCTCTTTCTCCATAATCGAGTACAAAAGAAAATCGAATCTTGAAGGGGTTGTTGGCGGTTATGAAATCAACATCGGTATCTAAGCCAAAAAAGTCGAATTCACCACCCGGCGCAAAATACAGCTCATTGTTGATGCGCGAATTTCTCATTGCCTTTTGCAGTCCTATAACAGCATCCTGCCCGATGGCGTAACCGTCTCCATCACGGTTATCGTTATTATCAGGGTCGAGGCTGTTGAGGCGGTAGAATCCGTTCGACCAGCCCCCCCATCCCCAGTTAACATGATAATAATTGGGTGAGTATCCATCAATAACAAATTGATGTCCCTCATCCAGGTTAGAGGTAACCCCGCCATAAAGTAAGGGGCGTCCCTCGTTTAATTCTTCCTGTAGCAACTTATCCCATTCTGATTTAGTGTATAAGTCACGACGGGCTAAGTATAGACTCTTATCGTATCCGAAGTTGTTTATCATGGCAGCCACAGCATCCCATTCTGAGGTTCCGCTCGATTCATGTCCGTAATCCATATATGAAGCTACTCCGCAGTGATAGAGCAGAGTGGCTACGGCTGAACCTTGGGCGCCGTTCCAATTTGGTTTGTTGCGGTTGTACTCATATTTGTCCAGCATATTACTCCAATTGTAGGTCACGTTGAAGTTTTCGTGCAGCCGTATCTTATTGGTATTGGTTGAATAACTATTGCTTCCAACTCCATTTGCCGGCCATTCATAGTACTTCATAATGATTCCCATAGCAGTAGCCACGCATCCGGTAGGGCTTGTGATGCCGGAGTCGATAGGGCATAAGTTATTGTATGGCTCCATTTGATCCCATTCGACAGTCGGCAGGAGTACGGTGGCTTTTTCATTAACGGAAGGTGTTCCCGTGAGCAACCCCTCCCATTCCTTTCTGACTTTTGCAGAGGCTGTATCCCCTTTGGCAATAGAATAGGCGATCTCTTTTTCATATCCCTGTAACCATAACCTTAAGTTAGAAGGCATAGAGGTAGCATTAAATCCTCCTTTATCGGCAAAAGCCAGAATAGGTGCGACTATATCATCGCCTGAAACGGCAACAAACCCATCTCCGTCTCCTACATTATATATATAGAATAAGGGTCTTGCGGCAGAACGCAAACCGGAGGCATCCGCCTTAGTAGCCGTATAAACCAACTGCAGGGGCGACGCGCTCCTGAGACCGGCGCTATACCCGGTAACAAATCGGGATGCTGCCTGTAGGGATCTTCCCTGCTCTACTTCTTTAGCTGCTGTTTGCAGGCAAGCAAACAGCAGTAAGAAGGACATTATGTAAATTATTTTCTTTGTCAATTGAGTTCTATTAGCACGGATAAGCATATATAAGACAAATTCAGTTCACAGAAGTTTAATTGTTCATCTCATTAATAAAAAATCAACCATTTATTTATAGAGTGGGCCGTAGGCTGCGCATGCGCGGTAGTCAGAGCCTTCTGCATCGGTTCCGAAAGCACTCCAGTTCCTGTAAACTAATTCATGATTCTGTTTTTCGGGATAACTTCTCTACATATATGCTGTATAGAACTACAACAACGAAGCAAAGGAGGGGAACTGCATACGACAGGTTGATACTTCCCGTTGAATCGGATGCCAACCCTTGCAGGGATGCGATGACTGCCCCACCCAATATGGCCATGATATGCCCCGAACCGCCTATCTTCGTGTCTTCTCCAAGCCCGGTAATGGTTAAACCATAGATAGTAGGGAACATAAGCGACATGAAGAAGGAAACCATTGCCAGTGAAATCACGCCCATATACCCATGGCTTACTATGGTGAGGAAGCAGCATATAGCAGCCATGACTGCTGCTACCGCCAGCAACTGAGTCGGGCGGAAATACTTCATTAACCAGGTAAAGATGAAACGGGCGCTGATAAATAAAACCAGTGAAAGGATATAAATATCGGACGCCGTATGCTCATTAACGGAAAGTTCATTCATCGTATAACGGATGGTAAACGACCAGATGCTGATTTGCGCCCCGACATAGAAGAACTGCGTAATGACGCCGTACAGGTACTTCTTATTAGCCGTCAGCCGCTTGAAGGTGGCTCCCAGATTCAGCGACGAACCTCCGTCTGATGCTTTGGGCATCTTTGCGATAATAATGAAAAGCAGGATGATCACCAAGATGAAAGCCACTCCAACATAAGGTCCCATCACGGCATTCAATTCCTCCGACTGAACGGTAGCCAATTCATCAGCGCTCATCAGCGCACGATCGGCAGCCGTATACGAGGCCAGCCCCGATAGGATAAAGAACTTACTGAGCAACGCTCCCGAAACAGAGCCGATAGGATTGAACGACTGAGCCAGATTCAGTCGGCGTGTAGCCGTTTCCTGAGGCCCCATTAATATAATGTAAGGATTGCAGGTGGTTTCGAGTACCGACAATCCGCCCGCCAAGATGTAAAGAGAAAACAGGAAATGCCCGTAAACCATTGTTTTACTGCAAGGGTAGAATAGCAAAGCGCCGATTATAAACATGGAAAGTCCTACGATAACGCCGGTTTTATAAGTCGTCTTTTTAATCAGGATAGCTGCCGGTAACGCTAAGCAGAAGTAGGCTCCGTAAAAAGCCATCTGTACCCACGACGTTTGGAAGTCCGTCATACTCATGATTTTCTTGAAGGCAGCCAGTAAGGTGTCTGTCATATTGTTTGCCAGCCCCCAAAAAAAGAACAAAGAAGTGATCAGAATGAAAGGTAATAAGTACTCTTTAGGTACTAATGTTTTTTTATCGTGTTTATCCATAACAACAGGTATTAGAAATAATTGCGTGTAAAGCTACAAATATATACCAAAACACCAAAGAAAAATGGTTAATCCGCCCGGCTCATTACTAATTTTCCATGCTTAATACCTTTTATCGTTGTTAACCGGTCGGATAATTCCGTTAGTCTAAGGGCAGTTCCCATCACTGTAGCAATGTGCATACAGAAGTTTACGTTGATATAAAATTGCGACGACGATAGAATCACATCCGTATAGTTTTGCTGGATGTCCGTAATCTTTGAGGCTATCTCTTTCTTTCCTTGGTCGTACATGATGATAATAGTCCCGGCCACTACATGATTGCAAAGCCACTTTTGCTCAGCCACATTCTTCTCTACCAGAAACCTGATAGCCTGCGAACGGTTCGAAAATCCGTTCGTCTCGACATACTGATCTAATTCCTCCAATAGATGATCTTCCAGCGATACTCCAAAACGCTTTAATGCCATATTATAAATGAATAATTGTTCCAGACAAAGATACTATTTTTTATGTGACCCATTCCGGGTCTCTAATAAATTTTTCGTTTATTATTTATGTGTTTATTCCGTTTCCGACCCAACAGATCGTATATTTATAGCAATGATTGCCTTGATTCGTATTATTTTTCGGCGTGGCATATTGTAGTAATGAATATCTAAGATTTTGTGGGCAACTCTTTTTTGAGCATAGCATAGATTTCTTGAAAAGGATTGAGATAGAGACCGGTAGAAGCATTATGTAATTGCGTAAAAGTATCTGATAGATAAAGGCTATCGGACGCTTCGGCATCCGACATTTGGAAATCTGAAACAAGAGCCTCTAATAAAGATTCGCTAATATCTTCAATTAAGCAATTAATATCTGGATTATCTACTATCGGCTTAATAGTCTGTAAAGCATTGACAGTACAGAAGCAAATTTGGTGCGTTTCTTCCGAGTGACTGACTTGCCGGAGAAAATCCTCTTTGGATATATGGCCTTTTAGATATTTCTTAATGCGATGTTGTATCTTATCGTCTGCAACGGGACCTTCGACAATATCATAAGGATGCCGCTTCCCATCAATAGAGTCATCTCGATTCATTGCAACAAAGTCTAACCATTCCTCGGAATATCCATCAAAACGTTTGATGTTGCAAATCCATTTGGTAAAATCACCTTCATTAAATTCAAATTCAGTAACAAAGCCTTCTGTATCGTGAAATGCTCCTTCTCTTTCTGCTTTGTCTTGTGCATGGTGTTTAAACTTTGTTACATAAAAACCCTGACCAAAGTCTGTGTGAGGTCGGCACAACGTCAGGTCAATTATTACTATTTTCGATGAGCCGCCGTGATAGACTCTCATCGTAAGCCTCCATTTTTATAGCATATTTTATAGATGTCATGCACAGCCCAGATGTCATTGTCTGTATGTAATGCCCACCAATGCTTGGAAAGATAGTCATAGCCACCATATTTTTTCAAATAGCGGTATGCGTCTTGAATATCCATTTTGTAAGCATCAGCAAATGCCGGAATAATATGGGCAATAAAACTGATTTTATCACTTGTTGCTTTGTCTAATATTCTCGCTTCCATACAGATTCTTTTTACTTAGAGTAATATAAAGTATTACAAAGGTAATATTTTATATTTAGTCTATCCGAAATTTTATTATTTTCTTTTATTAATTGTACAACCAATGCCCAACAAGCTAAGAGTTTACAAAACATTAACCGCTTCGTCAATCACTCTGCTGGAAAAACTATTATTGTTTCGACCCATCGGGTCGTATGTTTATAGAAAAATGTCAAACCACACGATGTTCGACCCCTTTAGATAGGGTATTCACCTGACTTTGACACTTTCAAAGCGTGTATTTTTCAAATAGTTGATTTTGTTATACTTACAAATTTCGCGATACCCAAATGGGTGTCGCAAGCCCCTAAAAGTGCTATATTTGCACTATGTTTGTACGCAAAAAGAAAAATCGGTCAGGGACAACAAGTGTCGTAATCGTTTCCAAATGTAACGGCAAAACAAA